>NCDW01000159.1:0-5685 GCA_002280395.1 Flavobacteriales bacterium 32-35-8 | reverse complement strand
AGTCAAGAACTTTGCTTAATTCTCCGTTTTGAATTTCGCTGTAAATTCTTTCAATGTCTTCTGTTTTTGGGTTGGGGTGCGTTTTGGCAAGAAGAAAATAATCCGAAATTAAAAGTTTATTTGAAATAACTTCGCCTTCATTATTCGCTAATTGAACATACTGAAAAGTACCCAACTCTAAATTTAGTCTTAATTTTAGTTCTTGTTCAAATTTCGGAAATATTTGAGAATGCAAATATCTGTTCTGCCTGTCAAAGAAAATTACTTGGAATTGTTCTGTAAAATTGCCATTTGTGTGCAATGTAAGTTCATCATAAATCAATTCTGCGGAAAGCAGTTGAACCTTGAATTTATTGTTCTTGATTACCGTTTCATAAATTGATTTGTTATTTTTAACTGCAAAATCAGAAAGTTTTTTGCTATTACCTATTTTCAATTTTATTCCCAACCCATTAAGTAATCCTCCATTTTCGGATTGAATAAGAAGCGAAATTTCTGCATTTGAATTTTTCCCTGCTAATCCTATACCTTCAGGCGTAACATTGGCACTGCCGAATAAGCAAAATTCTTTTCCATTTTTTGTTTTAAAATGGATAATTTTTCCGTGAAGCTTAGATTTTGCATATTCAGATTTCGCATATTGAACTTTACTTACACCTGCATCACGCCAATCATAAAAAGTAAATGTTTTGTTCACTTCCATCAAAGAAGGAATAAAACCGCTTTCATCTAACACAACATTTATTTCTGCTTTCGGAAAAAATGATTTTAGTTCCTGCAATACTTTTCCCTTACTGTCATAGAAAGGGGAAATAGAAGTAATTTCAATTACTTTTTCATTGCTGATATGCTTTAAAAGCTCTTCCCAAATGGAAGATGTTTCTGAATTAAATAAAAAAGCAACTTTCTCTTTTTGTGAGGTCTGTGAAAATTGAAATGGTTTTACTTTGGGTAATTCATTTAGCCATTTAGAATGCTCAACTATCCATCTTGTTGTTTTTTCATTCATCTGCCCTTTAACTGTTGATGAAAGCATTGATAGATAATTCCACGCTGATGAAAAAATTGGTGCATTTTCAGGAGAACGAATATCAAAGTGAAATGCTCCCCATATTTCGTCATTGTTCCCGTTTCCGGAACTGGTAAGATTTCCAGATCCAACAATTAGTAGACCTTCTTTGTCGCCAAATAACATCCAAATTTTTGGGTGGAAAATTGATTTTTGGAAAACAGGGTAAAGTGAATAACCAGCCGTGAGTTGCATTTCTTCTCCAGTGGCTTGTTGCATTAATTCCGAATAATAATGTCCGTCAATGAACACATTTACATTTCGAACGCCACACGAACGCAACCATTTCATTGCTTTCATTTCAAAAAAATAAAAGTCAAAGCTGAAAGTAGTGAGAATACAAGAATGGTATCTTCTACTTCCTATTAGGGTCAATATGTTTTCTCTTTCTAATGCCATCAGTCCACCAAAAGTTTTTTGTGTAACGGAAATAAAACTTTTTGGTCGTTAATTACCTGCAAGTCAATCATTATGTTTTGCAATGCATTCATCCTTGGAGACGTATTTCTTGGTGGAAATATGTCGATGAAGCGAATGTATTGTTCTTCAATAAAAAATTTATGTGTTGATTGTGAGCCGTTGCCCATTTTTCTAAGGGCAACCATAGAATGCCTGTAAATGATTTTGCGTAAAATAAACTGCTCAACAAACTCTTGCAGTGTTTCGTTTTCTGCTGTGTGAACTGTTAAAATACCGTCAACCATATTTCCATCTCTCTCCGTTCGTTTTCTACTCATAAATTCTTTCAACGGGTGCAATTGTTCCCTGTTGTTTTTGAATAGTTGAAGTAAAAGGATAAAACCATTTTTCCCTGCAATAACCGGATTACCGGTTGTAATTTCTTTTTTTGTTTCTTCTTCATCAACCGTATCAGCAATAAGAGATAAAATCTCTGAAACTAAAGTGGTTGGCTTTGCAGATTGCTTTAACTCCTTGCAAATTTCCTCGGTGATACTATTTGAAAATTCTTTTACAAATGATGGCAAATATTGGTCTTGCTGAAAATTATATAGATGTTGTAGCACTGCCCAAAAAATTGTTCCGCAACTGTATTGCCAATATTCGTTAAGTTGGTAGCAATACCAACCGATACTGGTTTCTGTTTCTGGTTGATAGTCTGTTCCCAATTTTTTATGATAACTCTCTAACAAAAATTTATACCAATCGTAGTCATTATCATTTTGAACGGCTGTTTTTATTAACGATAAAATAGTTTCCCGTCTATGAAAAGTAACAAGTTCTTCAACTTCTTGGCTTGGCTCGTCTTTGTCAAGTAACATCTCAACGTATAGTTGCCATTCATCGCTATTTGCATCTATAGTTTCAATAGCAAAATATTTTATCAATTCTGGAATGTCCGATTGATAAAGCTTTCCTTTTTTGATATTGCTATAAAGCAATTCCTTTATCTGTGGTGTCAATGAAGTTTCAAAAGCATCTGCTAATTGTTTTCCTGAAACTTTCTGCCTTGGGTGTGGCTGGCTAATATTATAGACAACATCGCTAAAATCATTTACAGCGGTAATGATTAGTGAAAGTGCTTGCATTGCCCCGTAATAATATTGTCCAAAAGCACCTGATGGATATTTCCAATAAACATTTTTATCGGTATCATCTTTGTCTGCTCCTTCAGCTAAGTCAAAATAATTTCCCTCAATCGTATTGAGTAGGTTAGATGCAAAATTACTTCCGGTAATTTGTTGGATTTCTTTCCGTTGACTTTGCATAATTATAGCAATCATCAATTCTGCTCTGCGGATAAATCGATATTGTTCTTTTGAATTTCCTTTCTTTTCAGTCTTGAAATAGAAGTCTAATAACCAACAATAAAAACCATAGTAACGAAGTCGATTAGTCAAGTTGGAAATGCCTGGCAACATTGTAGCGTAAGTTGCTTCAGATGTTGTTTGAAGTCCTAACGGGTCAAGCCCCGTAATTAAATTTATTGATGCTCCCCAAAACGGATAATTTGATTTGCCTTTTTGTAAAACCGCCATTTAAGATTTCATATTGATTAGCATCGTGATTTATAGTAGTCCTTAGTAACTTGTATTTTTCAAATTTACAAAATAAACGCTTTCATAATTCATTGTTTAACGACAAATCCTACCTTTCAAAGCCAATCAATTCCAACTTTCCAAATCTCTTTTCAATCCTTTATAAATTCAACTTCCACAGAAAAACTGAGAAGAAATGGAAGTGATCGCAATACAAAAATCCGCATTCGATGGAATGAAAAATGAGCTGAAGGATCTTTTGGAAATGACCAAAGATGCTACCGAAAAATATGCCTCTATTTTCAATAAAGAAAAGTGGTTAGATAACCAGGAAGTGTGTTTGATGATGAACATTACCAAACGGACTTTACAGACTTACAAGGATAAGGGCATATTGTGTTACTCCAGATTAAACCGCAAAAATTATTATAAACTCTCGGATGTAAAGGCTTTGCTTGAAGCCGGACAGCCGTATAATACCTACACCGATGGATTTAGTGACTAATGAAGCCGAAGAGATTATTGACCATCACGAAATGATAATCTTATTGAAAACCTATATTGAGGAAATATTGAAATATTACCGTCCTGTAATGAACGGTGAGATATACCTGTCTGGTCAGGATGTATGTGAAATGTTGCACATCAGCAAACGTACATTACAGCAATATAGGGATGACAAAATACTGCCCTTTATCCAAATAGGTGGCAAAATCATTTTTAAACAATCAGATATACTCACTGCACTAGAGCAGAATTATGTAACCAATAAAACCGGTTATTAATCATTTTTTTGACCCAATTGGCTTTAAAGGTATGATGAGTATCAAAAGCAGTTTAGTATCTTTGTAACGAAATATAGAAAATCTTAAAGTGTTTTTACTTTAAGTCCCACATTGAAAACTGGTAATTTTTAGACAACGGGACAATAAGAAAGAACACCTATGCCATAGGCGTAGGTGCTCGCTTATTCGTTGTCGGGTATACCAGTACCTCAATGTGCGGTAAGTGTAGTGGCCTGCGCCTTATTTTTTTGCAGGTGTCCACTAACAATAAAATTGATGTTATGGAAACAGATGCCCACCAAAAAGAAATTAGCGTAGCATTTATCAATGATAAAAGCCCGGTGCTGGATGAGATTTGCAAAAGTCTTGCTACCTCAGGAACAGAAATATTGTTCCGTTCAGAGAAGATTAAAGACGGATTATTTCAATTATCAGCATTAAAAACACTTCCCAAAGCTTGCGTAATTGACCTTGATTTTTACGACAGGAATGTGCTGGCACAGCTTCAAGAATTAAGGACACAATATCCAGCCATAAAACTTATTGCACATAGTGATATTGATGAGGAAAAAACTGTGAAAGCTTTATTGGATTTAGGCTTTTCAGGATATGTGTTACTTAGTGACGAAATAAAAAAAGCCATTGAGATTATATCCAATGGTAAAAAATATTTAAGTGCGGGAATAATGCATATTCTTAACTCTCATCTACAATAGCAATAATTCTATTATCTTCTAAAGTGAAACCAATCTGTCCATATTTTTGAAAAGGTTGTTTTTCAATATCGGTAGAAACAGGGAAATATTTTACACCAATACTTACTCTAGGTAAATTGAAAGTCCAGGATGACCTTATCTTGAAATTTTTACTGCACAAGTTTTGCTCTGGCGAATTTAGATGTTCTTTAAACTCAGTAATCCCATCAGTTTGCAAAGTTGTTTTCCAATTCAACCGCTTCTCATAAACAACTTCTTTATCAAGATTTTTAAACATACCAACTTCATCAAAACTATTACAAGCCTTTATAAAATCTCTGATGATTTTTCTTGGCAATTTTTCAATTTCTCTAATTTTTTTCTTTTTGTTCTCCAGATGCAATCTAAAATCGCCATCTACCAACTCTGACAATTTATTGTATCCGGAATGAAAGGCTTCGAGTTGAGATTTATAAAGTTTATCTTTTAATATTTCAGCAGTGTTATCTTCAATCTTATTTTTGAAATTATCTAATAATAGAAATCCCTTTTCATCAGTTGCTTTGTTTATACCATCCACAATATTCACATAATAATATTGTTCTTTATCTTCAAATAAAACTTTGATTTTAGGATTGAAATTTTCAAGTTTATTGACTGATTTTTTAATTAGATATTTTGTTTCATCTAAAGGACTTTCAAGTGGTCTTCCCCAACCATCAGTACAAAGTTCTGATTGGTATCTTGAAATTTGAATTCTGATTTCTTTACGTCCTCTTTCAAGGTCTGTAGTATATTCGTAGTCAGGGAAACAATTTAGTATCGCAGTATCCAATTCCCATTCTTCATAATCACTTGTAAAGTTTATTTGATAGCTATTTTCATATTCACAGATATAAACAGGGAACTGCAAGCTCTTTTTAATAATTTTTTGTTGTACTATTTCAATATCTGATTTTCGGTTTACAGATATAGCAATCGACGTTTCTATCATTGATGAGCTTTTTAAGGGTGGTTTTTTGAAGACGAAATAGCAACAAATTTAATGAATTAAAAATATCATTTAAAAAACGCTAAGTCAAAAACCAGACATAAAAAAGCGACGTTCTTTTGCTTCTTTTCTTTGGTCGCAGATGTGA
>NCDW01000158.1 GCA_002280395.1 Flavobacteriales bacterium 32-35-8 | reverse complement strand
AATTTAGAAAAAACTGTGCCATTGCCATAGATATTACTTCAAACAAAATCCCTGATGGTAGAGCAGGGCCAGATTTTATGCTAATCCAATTTTATAGCTAGTTTATAAATAAAATAGCTATTTACAATAGCTTTACTATTCATATAAAGCTATCAACAATCATTTATAATCATAAAAATAATTGTCAAATCGTCGGTAAATTTTATATTTGCCCGTTTAAAAAATTTGACCAAAAAACAATAAATAATGCAAAATAAAGGACTAGTAAAATTATTTGCGATCTTGTTTGGTTTGGTAAGTATTTACCAATTATCATTCACATTTAAAGCAAATCAAATAGAGAGTAATGCCAAAGCGGTTGCAATAAGTAAAATTCCAGATACAGAAGCGGACTTTAGGGAGAAGCGAAGTAGTGATGAAGCCAGTTATTTAGAATCTATTTCCAACGATACCGTATTTAATATGGGTATTGCAAAATATACCTATGATGAGGTGAAGCAAAAAGCCATGAATCTTGGTTTGGACTTAAAAGGAGGTATTAATGTTATTTTACAAGTTTCTGTAAAGGATATTTTGAAAGGATTGGCGAATAATACCAAAAATCCCATATTCAATAAAGCTTTAGATGATGCCAGTGAGCTTCAAAAGAATAGCCAAAACACCTATTTAGAGGATTTCTTTATTGCTTTTGATAAGATTAAAGGAGATACTAAATTGGCCTCGCCAGATATTTTTTATACCAAAGAATTAGATGGTGAGATTGACGGTAGTATGACCGATGATCAAGTTAAAAGTATTGTAACCACTAAAATTGATGAATCAATTACTTCAGCTTTTGAAGTATTGCGTAAGCGTATTGATGAGTTTGGTGTAACGTCTCCAAATATCCAACGTTTAGGAAATTCAGGGCGTATTTTGGTTGAATTGCCAGGAGTAAAAGATATAGAACGTGCTTCAACTTTATTACAAAGTACAGCGCAATTGGAATTTTGGCATGTATACAAAAGCCAAGTTATCTATGATTTTCTAAATCAAGCCAACGAACTATTAAAACAGTCAGAAGTGATTTCTGAGACTTCCGAAGTTGAAAGTCAAGATGAGGAAGACGTTGAAACTTCTGCAATAGACGATTTGTTGGGCGAGGCTACAACAGATTCTACAACTGTTGCTAACGATAATCCATTAACAGGTCTAATATTTCAATCTTTAAATCCATCAGCAATAGCAGCTATAAACATTAAGGATAAAGAAAAAATCCAAGAATATTTAAGCATGCCTAGGGTAAGGGCTCTATTGCCAGCAGAACAACGTTATGTTAAGTTTGCTTTTGGTAAAGCCGAAAACAAAAATAGTGAAGTTATTGATCTTTATGCTTTGGAAGGTAATAGGGAAAACATACCTGAGCTAAGTGGAGCCGTAGTTATTGATGCCAGAAATGTTTATGGACCAACGGGACAACCAGCTGTATCTATGCAAATGAATGCCAAAGGAGCCAAGATATGGGAGGAAATGACTAGTAGGGCTTTTTCCCAAGGTGGTCAGATTGCCATTGTTCTAGATAATGTGGTTTATTCTGCGCCGGGTGTAACAACAGGGCCTATATCTGGAGGTAGCTCTGAGATTTCAGGGAACTTTACATTAAACGAGGCCATAGATTTAGCAAATGTGTTGCGTGCAGGTAAATTGCCTGCAAAAGCAGAGATTATAGCTAGCGAAGTTGTAGGACCTTCCTTAGGTCAAGAGGCTATCGATAGCGGAACCATGTCTTTCATGATTGCTTTAACATTAGTATTAATATGGATGATTGTTTACTATGGCAAAGCAGGTGGGTTTGCTGATATAGCCATGGTATTTAATATCGTCTTGATTTTTGGTGTGCTGTCTGGATTGGGGGCCGTACTAACATTACCAGGGATTGCTGGTATCGTACTAACTATTGGTATGTCGGTTGATGCGAATGTTATCATTTTTGAACGTATAAAAGAAGAATTGGCCAAAGGTAAAGGACAAAAAGAAGCGATTCAAGATGGGTTTAGTAATGCTTTGTCATCCATTTTAGATGCTAATATTACAACTGGTTTAACCGCATTAATTTTATTTGTTTTTGGAACAGGCCCTATTAAAGGATTTGCAACTACGCTATTAATAGGTATTTTAACCTCGTTGTTTACGGCCATATTTATTACAAGATTATGTGTTGATTGGTATATTAATAAAGGTGGAAAACTAGAGTTTTCAACTGCAGTTACTAAAAACCTTTTCAGAAATATAAATATTCAATTTTTAAAGAAACGAAAAGTAGCTTATATCATTTCTAGTATATTCATTTTGGTAAGTTTAGGGTCATTGTTTACCAATAGTTTAGATCAAGGTGTTGATTTTTTGGGTGGTAGAACATATCAGGTACGTTTTGCACAAGATGTTAGTCCAACAGAAATTGAAAATGCCCTTTCTGATGTTTTTGGAAGTGCTGATGCTAAAACATTTGGAACGACCAATCAATTAAAAATAACAACCAAGTATAAAATTGATGAAACCAGTTCGGAAGTAGATGAAGAAATTAGAAATAAATTGTACACCGTTTTACAACCTTATTTAAGTGGTATGACTTATGAAGATTTCATTAGTGATTCAGAAACAAAAACGGTTGGACTTATGCAGTCGTTTAAAGTAAGTCCAACAATTGCTGACGACATAAAACAATCATCTTTTTGGGCTATACTTGGCTCATTAATTGTCGTGTTTCTTTATATATTATTGCGTTTCAAAAAATGGCAATTTTCTTTTGGAGCCGTTGCAGCTTTAATTCACGATGTATTGATTGTATTAGGTGTTTTCTCGTTAACCTACAAGTTCATGCCATTTAGCATGGAAGTAGATCAGGCATTTATAGCTGCAATCCTAACGGTAATTGGATATTCATTGAATGATACTGTAATTGTTTTTGATAGGGTAAGGGAATATGTTAATGAACATACTACATGGGATTTAGGAAAAATAGTAGATTCATCGTTAAGTAGTACTTTAAGTAGGACCTTAAATACATCGTTAACAACTTTGGTAGTGTTATTGGCAATCTTTATTTTTGGTGGCGAATCTATTAGAGGATTTATGTTCGCCCTAATAGTAGGTATTGTTGTAGGAACCTATTCATCATTGTTTATTGCTACACCAGTAATGTACGATACCATTAATAGATTAGAAGGAAAAAAGAAGAAAAACTAACTCAAAATTTTTTCTTTTCACTAAGCCTATCATGAAAATTGATAGGCTTTTTTATTTTAAAATTTAGCACATCAAATGAATAACAGATGTGTTATTTGTATAAATTCGTATAATAATTACAGGATTAAAATAGTACCTAAATCATGAATAATATCAGTCTTTTTTCAAGTGAAAATAAAACAATCTTCAGGTAAAAAATTCCTTTTCATCTCGAAATGGGGTGAATGTTTAGATATTGCTTATACAATCTTATTAGAAGGAAATGAGGTTAAATTGTTTATTGAAGACAAATCTTCTAAAGAAATTGGACTTGGTTTTGTTAAAAAAATCAAGAAATGGGAAGAGCATGTTGATTGGGCCGATGTGATTGTTTTTGATTACACAGGCTATGGTAAAATAGCAAACCAGTTAAGAGCTAGTGGTAAATTGGTTATTGGAGGAACGGAATATACCGATAATCTAGAGCTTGATAGAAACTTTGGTCAAGCCGAATTGCGTAAGCATAAAATCAAAGTATTGCCCTCAAAAGAATTCATGTCTTTTAAAGAAGCGATTGCATATATTGAGCAAAATCCGAATTCATACGTGTTGAAGCCTTGTGGAGAAACCCAAGAACTAAAACAATTGCTGTTTGTTGGAAGTGATGATGAAGGATTGGATGTTGTAAGGGTTTTAAAAGCCTATGAAAAATCTTGGGGCGATAATTTTGGAAACTTTCAGCTGCAGCGAAAAGTTAAAGGTGTAGAAATTTCCATAGCGGCTTTTTTTAATGGCAATGAATTTATTTACCCAATCAATATCACTTTTGAACATAAAAAACTGTTCCCAAAGGAGTTGGGAGTTTCCACAGGAGAAATGGGAACGAGTATGTTCTGGACCAAAGATTCTCCCATTTTTGAAGCCACACTTCTAAAGTTTCAAAACACTTTGGCAAAGCATAATTTTATAGGCCATATAGATATCAATTGTATTGTTAATGGCAATGGTATTTATCCCTTAGAATTTACGTCGCGTTTTGGTTATCCTCAAATATTCATCCAAAGAGCTGGAATTATAGAACCTATTGGCGAGCTATTTTATAAGCTGGCATCTAGGCAAAAATTTAAAATCAATGTCAGGAAAGGGTTCCAAGTGGGTGCTTTCATTGTTGTGCCACCGTTTCCTTTTGATGACAAAAAAGCATTCAGATTATTTTCCAAAGATGCTGTTGTGGTTTTTAAGAAGAATGGAAAAGAAGGTGTACACCCTATGCACTTAAAAAAGATAAATGATGAATGGCTAATAACGGGTGAAATAGGAATTGCTGTTTTAGTTACAGGAACAGGAATGACTATGAAAGATGCCCAAAAAATGATGTATAACAGAATAAGTAACATCATCATCAACAATAGCTATTACAGAACAGATATTGGAGATCGATGGAGCGAAGATTCAGATAAATTATGGTCTTGGGGACTCTTGTAGCACTATGGTTTTTAGAGAAACAACATCATTCAACGATTTTTTTAATTTACTGCCCATGGATTGGCAAGACAGTATTTTGCCTTTTTGGGATACTTATATACATACTACAAAGTGTTATGTGCTTCAAGAAAAGGATAAACTAATTGCTGGTGGATTGGTATTTTCTCAATGTCCCCCAGATATGTTATACGCAAAAGAAGAAGCCAATACTTGGTTCAAAAACGGCTATCTCTATTTAGGATTTATCTATGTTTTGGAAGAAAAGAGAGGTCAAAATTTAGGTTCTCTTTGGTTATCAAATCTTAAAAGCAAGTTTCCTAAGCAAAAATATTGGCTGACCATAGAAGATTTGGGGCTTGATGGTTTTTATACCAAAAATGGCTTTGTAAAAGTAAAATCACTATTTAATGATAATCAGGAAGAAATTATTTATTGTTTTGATGGGATTTAGAAAAGCCATATTTAAGCTTCTACGTTAAAAAATACTTTGTAATAGTACATTTTCTTTTCATTATCATAACCGCGCTCTAAATATTCGCTTGAAGCCTCGGGGGCATCAATATCCAATTTTATTTGAATGTTGGTATCTAGTTTTATATCAGTTTTAATCTTTTTCTTTTCTTTATTTACAACAGCTTCTGCTACGTCAAATTGGTTTCGCATGACGATGTTTTGGTCGCCTTCAAACGTTTTTTTGTAATCGTCAAATAAGCTTTTGTGTTTGTCTTCATCAAAAACGTCGTCTTTAAAACGTTCTATATTAACAACTTCATTCTCCTTGAAAAAATCGATGGTTTTGGCCAAAAATGTATTCTGTTTTTGCGCCCCATAGCTGGTTTTTAAAATTTCGGTAGAGAACTCCTTGCACAGCTCAATATATTGTTGGGTGTGGCTATTGGCGTCATCAGCATATTTAATATTCAAAAACTGGTTTATCCAATATTGCGCATCGTAACTGTTATTGTCTATGCTTAAAATAATAGGGCCTTCGGTATCTGTTTGGTTTAAAATAAGACAA
>NCDW01000157.1 GCA_002280395.1 Flavobacteriales bacterium 32-35-8 | reverse complement strand
ATAAACACGTGGTATATCAATCCAAAAACGGAAGATATCACGTCGCTTTTCAAAATAAACAGTCATTTGTTTTAACTTCCCTTTTTTGACAGAAAAAGACACATATAAAACCATTGAAACTCCAACGGAGGCTATTTTATTCAAAGATAAAAACAGTAAATTTTATGGTTTTGCTTTTCCTATACAAAGTGAAAACGAGGTAAAACACCATATAGAGGATTTAAAAAAGAATCACCATGCAGCCAGACATTGGTGCTATGCATATCAATTAGGAACTGAAACTTTTTCATTTCGAGCCAATGATGATGGCGAACCTAACAATTCCGCAGGAATGCCCATTTACGGTCAAATACAATCATTTGATGTTACCAATATTCTACTTGTTGTTGTTCGCTATTTTGGCGGTGTTAAATTGGGTGTTTCTGGCTTAATTAATGCTTATAAAACCACGGCGCAATTAACTTTAGAAGCTTCAAAAATTGCTGAAAAAACCATCAATATAGAATTCTGTATATCTTTTGACTATAAGAATATGAATAAAGTAATGCGCATCATTAAAGAAAATAACATTACCGTTTCCAATCAAAAACTGGAATTGAATTGTAACATCTATATTTCGGTCAGAAAAAAAGATGCCACATCCATTTTCGACATTTTCAATAATCTGTTTGAAGTAAAAATTAAGCAAATAAAAAGTTAATCTCCTATAGCATCCAAAATATATTGAGGTGCTTTAACCGGTCGGTTTGTTTTCATGTCTATGAACACCAAAATGGTGGAGGCCGTTGTTAAAATTTCACCTGCTTCATTGGTTATTTCATACTCAAATTCAATCTTTGCCGTGGGTTTATTTTTTAGTTGTGTTTTAACATTAATTAGGTCGTCATAACCCGCTGATTTTTTATAATTTATACAAAGGGAAACAACGGGCAACATAATACCACTTTCCTCCATATTTTTATAAGAAATGCCCAATTTCCGCAACCACTCAATACGCCCCATTTCAAGATATAATGCGTAGTTTCCGTGATATACCACGCCCATTTGGTCGGTTTCACCATATCTCACTCTTATTTGTATTTTGTCGAATTTCATAAGGTTTATTAAATAATTTTTTGTAGTTTCGGCTACAGGATAAACATGATGAAAAAATTCTGAAAATTCAATACTAATTCGTTTTTTTTTTAAGAATTTTGTTCACATATTTGCCTAACAATAAATAGGGGGAAAGAGAAAAATTCTTCTCTTAGATTAACTAACTAACAAACAAACCATAAATACAATAATGAGTATAACTGCGCAATCGGTATGGAATAACTGTCTTGAATTCATAAAAGATAATATACAACCGCAAGCGTATAAAACTTGGTTTGAACCTATTATTCCCGTTAAACTTACAGACAATGCTTTAAGTATACAAGTACCTAGTAAATTCTTTTACGAATGGCTTGAAGAACATTATGTAAAAATACTAAAAGTATCCCTAACAAAAGAGCTTGGAGAAAAAGCCAAATTGGTTTACATTATTAAAATGGAAAATACATATGGTAATAAACATCCGTTTACCGAAAAAATTCCGAGTTCCAATAGAAGTGGCATGAAATCCCAAGAGGTTGATATTCCTCTTCAAAATAAAAATCCAGAATTACGAAATCCGTTTGTAATTCCAGGCATTAGAAATGTAAAAATTGAATCGCAATTAAACCCGAATTATAGTTTTGAAAATTTCCTTGAAGGCGATTCCAATCGTTTAGCCAGAAGTGCTGGTTTAGCGGTGGCATCAAAACCAGGTGGCACGTCTTTTAATCCGTTACTTATATTTGGCGGCGTTGGCCTGGGAAAAACCCATTTAGCGCATGCTATTGGTGTGGATATTAAAGACAAATATCCTGAAAAAACCGTTTTATATATTTCTGCTGAAAAATTTACACAACAATACATTGACTCCGTAAAAAAGAACAACAGAAATGATTTTATTCATTTTTACCAAATCATTGATGTGTTAATCATTGATGATGTTCAATTCTTATCAGGAAAATCTGGAACTCAAGATGTGTTCTTCCATATATTCAACCACTTGCATCAAAATGGTAAACAGGTTATTTTAACGAGTGACAAAGCACCAGTTGACATGCAAGATATTGAGCAACGTTTATTATCTCGTTTTAAATGGGGACTTTCAGCTGAATTGCAAAATCCTGATTTTGAAACCAGAGTTTCCATATTAAAAAACAAGTTATATCGTGATGGCGTTGAAATGCCTGATGATATTATTGAATATGTTGCCAAAAACATTAAAACAAATGTGAGAGAGTTGGAAGGCGCTATTATATCTTTAATCGCTCAATCCTCTTTCAACAAAAAAGAAATCACCATTGATTTGGCAAAACAAATTGTCGAGAAATTTGTTAAGAATACCAAACGTGAAGTTTCCATAGATTATATTCAAAAGATTGTATCCGATTATTTCCAAATGGACATAGACACATTACAGTCTAAAACCAGAAAACGACACATTGTACAAGCAAGGCAATTGGCCATGTTCTTTGCTAAAAAATTCACTAAAGCGTCTTTAGCAAGCATTGGCTCCCAAATTGGCAAACGCGACCATGCTACAGTGCTTCATGCTTGTAAAACGGTTGATAATTTATCTTCAACAGACAAGCAATTCAAAAAATATGTAGAGGATATTACTAAAAAACTCTCTATCTAAATTTCCTTTTCCATGATTAAAATCTTAATGGTTTGTTTAGGTAATATTTGCCGATCGCCATTAGCCGAAGGCATTTTAAAATCCAAGCTTCCAAGTCATAAATTTACCGTCGATTCCGCCGGCACAGCCAATTATCATGTTGGTAGTTCGCCAGATAAACGCTCTATAGCCGTTGCTAGAAAGTACGGATTGGATATTTCTAATTTATCTGGAAGACAATTTAGTGCAGCTGATTTTGATACATTCGATTATATTTATGTAATGGACTCATCGAATTACAATAATGTGATAGCGCTTGCAAGACATGATGATGATAAAGGCAAGGTTAAATTCATCTTGAATGAAGTATATCCGAATCAGAATTATGATGTTCCCGACCCTTATTATGGAGGCGATGAGGGTTTTGAAAACGTTTACAAAATGCTTGATGAAGCGTGTTCTAATATCGCTAAATCATTGATTTAATATTATTAATAAATTTAAAAAATGAATACTTCCAAAGGAAAATTATATCTTATACCAACCACCTTAGGAGATAACAACCCTTTAGATGTATTGCCCATAACCGTAAAAAACATCATTGAAAAAACAGATATTTTTATTGTTGAAAATGAAAAAACGGCTAGAGCATTTATTAAAAAAATAGTGCCAGACAAAATACAATCCACCTTAAAAATACATCTTCTAAATAAATTTACTGATGACATTGAATTGCCAAAATTCCTAGAATCCTGTGCAAGAGGCATTAATGTTGGTTTACTTTCTGAAGCTGGTTGCCCTGGCATCGCCGATCCGGGTGCTGATGTTGTCAAATTAGCTCATCAATTGGATATTAAAGTCGTTCCATTGGTTGGTCCTTCATCTATATTGATGGCCATGATGGGTTCTGGAATGAATGGCCAAAGTTTCACTTTTAATGGCTACTTGCCTATTGACAAAGACGAAAGAAAAAAAGAAATTAAACGATTGGAACGGCTCTCTTTTGAACTGAACCAATCCCAAATTTTTATTGAAACGCCATATAGAAACAACAAAATGCTGGAAGATATTTGCAGTATTTTAGAGAAAAACACCAGCGTTTGTGTCGCTAGCGATATCACGTTGCCGACAGAGTTCATTAAAACACTTTCGGTTAACGAATGGACCAAAAAAAAAGTAGACCTTCATAAAAGGCCTACCATATTCATTATCCATAAATTTTAATTTTACATAGAAGTCGCCTTCGCTTTTTTATTTGGCTTTAAAAAAGACGTATCATATCCAGAAAATTTTTTGATATAATATTGCACGGAAGTCCCATAACTATCTTCATGGTCTTGAGCACCGTAACTTCTTAAATAATGTTTTACACTTCCTGGGCCTGCTAAATGTGCAGCTGCCAAAATACCTGACTCTGTAATAACTACGCCGTTGATTTTTTTACCGACAAAATTTTTAATGTCACGTCTTAAAATCCATTTGTTACGCTCTGCATTGGCAATAAATGCCTTTTCTTGAAGTGCTGGATTGCTTAAAAAATTTGCTGGATTATAAATTCCAATCAACTTTAAGGTTTCCATTCCAAATTGATATTTTCCTAAATACCCAAGGGTATTGACCGAAGAATAGTCACCTCTAGATTCCTTGAAGGCCAAATCTTCTTTAAAACCTACAAAAGATTTCCCGAGATAAGGTGAAAACAATCTGTTCCCGTCGTTTAGCGCCAAATCGCTCTCATTATTAATTGGCTCTGGGCTTACCGTATAAATCAACTCTAAGCCCTTTGTTGAATATTTACTTAAATCTATCGTGTCTTTCGAAGACAACGAAACATACAATAGAACGCATATTGTAAGTGATATAATCAGATAACTTGCAATATTTTTCTTCATAATTTTTAAATTTCTTCAGCATATTTAATTAAAAATACACTTGAAAATTTGAGGGTGCAAAATTAGACATTATAATCATTAATTCAAAATTACTCGTTTATGTGCCTTTTTTAATAGTACAATAGATGAAATACACTACCTTTTTTACTAAACTCAATGGCTGGAAACGGTATCTTAATTACGTTAAAGACATCCAAAACGGATCTCAATACTTGCGACTTTGTTTCTATCTTACTCAAATTTAAGTCAAAACTAACATAGAACTGCCTGTACCTCTCATTATTTGTTAACAACTGATTGTCAACATCTTTCAATCCGGTTAACATCCCGTCAGCCCCATAACCGACTGACAAATCTAGCCATTTAGGGATGTTACTTTCTTTAAAAAAAGAATGCAGATTGATGTTTAACCAATAGGTTTGTCCATTATAATCCTTCAAAACTTGTTCCAAAAAACCGTCGCCGAGTTTATCTGGACGCTGCGACGCATATTGTGTTTGATGAAATGAAAACTTCAACATCATGCGCTGTTCGTTCCATAATAATTCTTGTCCGACATACAATCCAGTGCCAGTTGCATTTGCCAAAACGTCTGTCCATGAAAAGCCCCATTCCTCTGAAAAACCATCAAAAACTTCAACGGCAGTTAAAAACCCGAACCCCAAGGTCGCACCATAAATTAATTGGTCTTTTTTACTAACACCTGCCCAATTGAGTGCCTGCGCTCCCAATCGTCCCATTTGATAGGAAGAAAATACATGACCTACTTTATCCATTTGAAGCCATTCGCCACTATCATCAATGGTATGGAATTTAGACTTAGGATAATCTGCATACCAAAGCTGGTTCAAACCAATTAAAGACACCCCTATTACAGACGCTTTGCTAATTACAATGGCATTTCTCCTAGGTTTGTTTAGCGTATCGCTTGGCGTTAAAAAAGACTCTAATTTAGATTGTGAAAATGAAAAACTACTTATAAAAAAGAGAAGGGTAATATATTTAAGTTTATAACACCCCACTATTGATTGATGCCTTGAGATGATAAATACGAATGATATTCCCTAGCGTAAGCATTGTGCTGAGCCAAGGTTTTTGCAAACTTATGATACCCTAAACGCTTTGCATCGG
>NCDW01000156.1 GCA_002280395.1 Flavobacteriales bacterium 32-35-8 | reverse complement strand
TTTGTTTTTAAAATTGCAAAAGTGATTTGGATGCTTATCAAAAATCCTAAAAGTAAGTTTGGTAATTTGCTTATCATAAATCTATTAAACAGTAATGCCGCGTTTTCATTTTTCAATTATATATTTTTAGGGGAACGCTTAAATGAAACCGATAAAGACGCCATTTTAAAACATGAAATGGTACATGTTAAAGAAAAACACACCTTCGATTTATTGTTTTTTGAAGTCATGCGCATCTTCTTTTGGTTTAATCCCTTGGTATATATGTATCAAAATAGAATCATGACGCTGCATGAATTTATAGCCGACCAACAAGCCGTAAAACATCAAGACAAAACACAGTATTATCAAAACTTGTTATCACAGGTTTTTCAAACACAAAATATTTCATTCATCAATCCATTTTTCAAACAATCATTAATCAAAAAACGAATCGTTATGTTACAAAAATCAAAATCAAAGCAAGTCAAATTATTTAAGTATGGGCTATTAATTCCCATAATTTTTGGGATGTTAGTCTATACATCTTCTTATGGTCAAGAGAAAGATAAATCTGAAGATCAAGAAAAAACACCTCAACCACCAACTTCTATAGAAGTCATAAAATTTGATACGCATAAGGATTATTCCAATGAAGTTGAAGTTCCTTTTGCAGTAGTTGAAGAAGTTCCAATATTTAAGGGTTGTGAGGATTTAAATTCAAGCGAAGAAAAGAGAAAATGTACTTCCAATAAGATTCAAGAACTAGTGGGTAAAAACTTTAACACTTCAATAGCTTCTGAAAATGGTTTGACAGGAAGACAGCGTATAACCGTTTTATTTAAAATTAGTGCGGAAGGTAATATAGTAGATGCACAGGCAAGAGCGCCACATCCTGCATTAGAGAAAGAAGCCGTTCGCGTTGTTAATACTTTGCCTAAAATGTTGCCTGGAAAGCAAAAAGGTAAAAATGTGATGGTTCCTTATTCATTGCCAATAGTATTTGTTGTCTCAGATACTGACGAAACTACGAACCCCATTGATATTAGTACAAGCTTTGAAACAACAAAAGAAACTGAAAAGATAATGGATGATGTAGAAGTCCCTTTTGCAGTAATAGAACATGTCCCTATATTTCCCGGTTGTGAAGATTTAGCTTCTAATGATGAAAAGAAAAGATGTGCATCTGATAAGATTCAAGAATTTGTAGCTAAAAATTTTAATAAAGACATTGCTTCGGAAAAAGGCTTGGTTGGAAGGCAACGTATTACCACCATGTTTAAAATTAATACAGAAGGCAATATTGTAGATGTGCAATCAAGAGCACCACATCCCGCTTTGGAGGAGGAAACAATTCGTGTTGTCAAATTGTTGCCAAAAATGCAACCTGGTAAACAAAAAGGAAGAGAAGTTGTTGTGCCATACTCTTTGCCAATAGTTTTTGTAGTACAGGATTAATCAACCTGAATTGGATAAAAATTGATAGTAATATGATTTAATTTTTAACAAAAAAAACCGAAGTCATCCTTCGGTTTTTTTGTTTTTAATCTCTTCAAAACCAAAAAAATCGTACTTTTCGGCAACTGTTTTAATCCATGAAGCAAATTTGTATTTTTCTTTTATTAGTGATGCTCTGTTCGTGCGAGTATTTTAATGTGAAAAAAGTGTCTTCCGAAACCATTTTAAAGGAAGAACTACAGACATTCAACTGGAATGATGTTGATGAATATCCCACGTTTTCTGTATGTGATTCTACGTCCACAAAACAAGAAAAAAAAGCATGTTTTGAGCAAACATTAACTAGTTTTATTTATAATTATTTACAGAAAGATGCCATTATAGTCACCCACGATATTAACGATACCATCAAATTGAATTTTAAAGTCACCGCTACGGGCGATTTGATTTTGTTAGACACCAAAATAGATTCATTAACCAACAATGAAATCCCCAATATCAAACAGCTACTTACCGAAAGTTTAGATTCCTTGCCAAAAATATTTCCAGCTATAAAACGCGGTCAGCAAGTAACGACCGAGTTTACGTTGCCTATTATAGTTAGCGCGAATTAGGTTATTTCTTAAAATTTCTGCCCTTCCAAGTATAGCCATTAAAAACGGACAAAAAAGCAACATACACACTAAAAAAAGGATATAATATAAATCCAATTAAATAACTTCTTAAAATATTCCTTTGATTGAAAAATGAAGCTGTTTTATAAATCAGTAAAAAGTCTAAATACAGTTTAATGACTAAAATATAAAGCAATATTTTTGCACTAAATGTGTTGAGTAAAGTGAATAATAAAACTGCAACAATAAGAGCATTCATCAACAAAACAATAAGTCCGGTTAATTTTCCAAAACCATTATTATAAGCACTTGTTTTGGCTGCCCAACGAATACGTTGCGAAACTAATTCTTGCCAAGATTCTTGGGTTTTTGTTGTTACAATGGCATGGTCGCATTTTAAATAATGACTTTCTTTTGGATATAATGTCACTATTTTTTCTAGTAAAAAAATATCATCACCGCTAGCAATATTGGTATTGCCTTCAAATCCGTTGAGTTCTTTAAAAATGGATTTTTGATACCCAAAATTAGCACCATTGCACAAAAAAGGTTTGTTAATACCAAATCCGCCAACGGTTGCTCCTTGTAAACTTAAAATATCCAGCAATTGAAATCTATTTAAAAAATTGGTGTCGTCATGGTAAGTTACAGGCGCAACAATACATTTGGCGTTGGTATGTTGTATAAATTCATCAAAGCTGTTTAGCCAAAATTCAGGAAGTTGGCAATCGGCATCGGTGGTGATAATCCAATCATATTTTGCTAAATTGATGGCTGAAGTAATGGCATCTTTCTTTGGCGACTTGGTTTTGCGTTCGTTCTTAATTATCGTGACGTTAGTTTGGGCTTTTGGATGAAATCGAGATGTATCGAGAACTTGATTAATTATTTTCACGGATTCATCTTCAGAATCATCATCAATAAAAATAACCTCATATAAATGTTTAGGATAATTCAATTTGGAAATAGATTCCAATAAAAAAGGCAAATTTTCAGCTTCATTTCTAAAAGGAACAATCACCGAAAAGGTTGTTTTTGAAAGGGATTTATCTAATTTAAAAACTTTTATTCTATCAAAGCCAAGAGCCAAACTTCCTATTAAAAGTACATAACAAAGCGTTACTATAAAGCCAATTACAAGCATATTTAAATTATTATATGGAATTTAAAATTGAGCGCAAAAAAGAATTGTTTAGATTTGTAAGATACAGTATCAGCACACCACAAATTAAATCAAAAGATTAACAAAAATGAATGTGAATCTTAAATATAACCTACTTTTAGGATTCCTGTTTGTAATATCCTTTCAGGTTATAGCACAACGAAGCACAGAAAAGTGGAAAGGACAACTTTCTGTAGGGATTAATAATCCTATTGAAAGTGACCAAAGTGCCTATTATTCTGGCTATATTAATTTCCCAACGGTGAATTTAGGAGTGCAACACATGCTTTCAGAATCGTTTGGTGCTAAATTGGATTTAGGTTTCAACCGTTCTTCAAATAATAATACGTCACCAGAATTTAAGCTTAATTATACACGTGTGAATTTACAAGCAGTTTATGATTTTCATAAATTGTTTCCCTTTTTGCCAGATAGAGTTACACTTGTTGGTCATGCAGGGCCAGGAATGAGTTTTTCAAATCCTTTGGGCGATTTCAGCGAAAACAAATATACTTTTTTAAATGCTTTGGGTGGACTTGAAGTGCACTATGCTTTGTCCGATACATTTTCCATTTATAGTGATTTTGGTTATGTTTTGTCATTGTCTGCTAAAGAAAAGTACAATCCTGCCATTAACGGATTTTCTTTTAATGGTGATTTAATATACCTGTCGTTTGGTATTTCATTTTCATTAAGCGGCTGCAATTATTGTTATTAGATGGTCAAAGAAAAAATTATATTAGGTATAGACCCAGGAACAACTATTATGGGTTTCGGACTCATAAAAGTGACCGGTAAATCCATGCAGTTTATTCAGCTTAATGAGTTGGATTTAAAAAAGTACGACGACCATTATTTAAAGTTGAAACTCATTTTTGAACGTACCATCGAACTCATTGAAACCCATCATCCCGATGAGATTGCTATTGAAGCACCCTTTTTTGGAAAGAATGTACAAAGTATGTTAAAACTTGGTAGAGCGCAAGGTGTTGCCATGGCTGCGGGTTTGTCAAGGCAAATTCCCATCACGGAATATTCCCCAAAAAAAATTAAAATGGCCATTACAGGAAACGGAAATGCCAGTAAAGAACAAGTCGCCAAAATGCTCCAAAGTTTATTGGGACTTAAAACATTGCCGAAAAATTTGGATGCTACCGATGGTTTGGCAGCTGCAGTTTGTCATTTTTATAACGATGGGAAAGTGGAGGTTGGCAAAAGTTATAGCGGTTGGGATGCATTTGTAAAACAAAATCCAAAGAAAATCGGGTGATTTGTTTTTATTTAATTGTCATTCCTGCGGAGGCAGGAATCCATTTTAAAACATTAATTTATTGAATTTCTAAATCAAAATAATAAATCAGAAATCATCGCAGGCATCTACATCCATATCCCATTTTGCAAGCAAGCATGTTTTTATTGCGATTTCCATTTTTCTACGTCCTTAAAGAAGAAAACGGAACTTATTGATGCGCTTATTAAAGAATTGGAACTCAGAAAAGGCGAACTTCAAGGACTATTTATTGAAACCATTTATTTTGGTGGTGGCACACCAAGTTTATTAAAAAACTACGAAATACAATCGATTCTCGACGCGATCTATAAAAATTATAAAGTTGTAAAAAACCCGGAAATAACTTTAGAAGCCAATCCAGATGATTTATCGGAAGACGTCATAAAAGAACTTTCAAAAAGTAAAATCAACCGACTCAGCATAGGAATCCAATCGTTTTTTGAAGACGATTTAAAAAGCATGAATCGTGCCCATAATGCAGAAGAAGCCAAGGCATGTTTATCTTTAGCAACCCAATATTTCGATAACATTACAGTCGATTTGATTTATGGCATCCCCAACATGAGTTTGGAAAAGTGGGATAAAAATTTAGAAACGGTATTTAGTTTCGGAATTAATCATATTTCCAGTTATGCCTTAACGGTTGAAACCAATACAGCGTTGGATAATTTCATAAAAAAAGGTAAATATCCAACCATTGATGAGGATTTGGCACTTCAGCATTTTAATCATTTAATAGAAAAAACAGCAGAACAAGGTTTTGTACACTATGAAATTTCAAACTTTGGAAAACCCGATTATTTTTCGAAGCACAACACCAGTTATTGGCAAGGGAAACCCTATTTAGGCATCGGCCCTTCGGCGCATTCATTTAATGGAAATGAACGTAGTTGGAATGTCCGGAACAATTCTATTTACATCAATTCGCTATCTTATGGCGTGTTGCCCATGGAAACAGAGACGCTTTCCCTTGAAAATAGATTTAACGAATATATCATGACCGGTTTACGCACTATTTGGGGTGTGTCTTTTGAAAAAATTGAAAATGAATTCGGAAAAGATTATTTAAAAAATCTAAAAAAATCATCTGCAAAATTTATTGAGGAAGGATTATTAATCATTGAAGGAGGTACTTTAAAAGCAACCCAAAAAGGAAAATTTTTAGTGGACGGCATCGCTTCAGAATTGTTTATTGTTAAGTAAAAAAGATTGTGTTGCAAAATTTCT
>NCDW01000155.1 GCA_002280395.1 Flavobacteriales bacterium 32-35-8 | reverse complement strand
CTTTGGTTATAGCTTTAATTACTTGTGATTTTCCGTATTTATACGGCTAATTAAAGATTTCCATTTGTTGATTAAGCCAAATTTTTATACAAATAATGGGATTATATAAGTTTTCTAAATTGTTATTTAGGACTGTCTGATTTGCGGACTAAATAAAAGGATAGGCCACGGATTAGAAGGATTGAACAGATCAAAACGGATTTTTATAATTATTCTTAATTAAAATCATTGTTGTTCGATAAAAAGCATAAATAAAATTTTGAACTCAATATTTATGGTACAAATGAATAGGTCGCTCCTCTGGAGCTTGTTTTTGGCGATTCTCTTTTTCTACAAACAGAACGTCCCGATGGGACTAAAACAGCTCCGTTAGGAGCGATATGTTTGTAGAAAAATGTGTTTCTTTATAAATAAAGCTCCAGGGGAGCGAGCTATTGATTATTCATCAATTTTAAAGGACAAGAATAAATTAAAATATTTAATCATTGGTAATAGGAGTTTCATCCCGAAATTATTTTTTGAATTAGTCCAAGTAACGGATAGTCAAATTGTTATTTATAAAAAAAATGCAGAGCTTTTTGGGCTCTGCATTTGTATTTAACTTTTAATTTTATTGCTTTGGTTTACTGCTTAGCGATTTTCCAAAATCTCTCCATATTAAGAATTCTTCAGGAGTTAAGTTAGAATTGCTTTTTCTTTGATAGAAACCTCTTGTTTCCAAGCTTGCAATTTTTCTTTTCTTTGCTCATCAGTAAGAGTCGCATCTTCTTTAATGGCTTTTTGAGCCTTACCGTTTTCTGCAATTAGCTGGTGCATTTTTAGTCTGTTTGCATCGCTCAATTTCATCACTGTAAAAATAGAGTCTCTTAAGACCTTCATGTTTTTTGGTTTGTTTTGACCAAAAGATAAGCTGCTCATTAACATTAAACAGAATAATAGAATTATCTTCTTCATGATTTCGGTTTAGGGTATTAATAATTAGGGTTTTGACGAGTAATACTTTTGTTTACATCCGTTTCATTAGTTGGAAAAGGATATAATTCGTGTTTGAATTTTGTAAAGTTGTCAAATGCAGGATAAGGATAAGTAGCTCTAATTGCCTGAACAGCTGTTTTTGTTTCGGCTATTTTATCCGCTAAAATTCCCCATCTGATTAAATCAGCTCTACGCATTCCTTCTCCGGAAAGTTCCCAAGCTCTTTCCTGTTGTATTGCTTTAAGAAAACTTACTTTGTTCAATCCAGCAAGATTAATTTGGGTAGCTGTTGGTTTTGCAACAAGGACAGCTGTTGCTGTAGCTCCAGAACCTTTTCCATCGGTACTAGTAATTGTTACTGTTGGAGCAGAAGTATATCCATCACCAGAACGCAATAGTGTAATTGCAGTTATACGTCCGCTAGATACTGTTACTGCAGCTGCGACTGCATCAGTACCGCCGCCTCCTGTAATATTGATTACAACAGTAGCTGCTGATGTATATCCTGTACCTTGGTTTCCTAATGTAACGTTAATTCTGCTTCCTGGAATATCGGTACCAAAACCTCTTCTTCTAACTTGATTAATAGCGTCGTAAGCAATTGCATTAGGGCCTTCGTTTAATTCGTTCTCAACTTCAGCACGCATTAACAGTAAATCAGAATAACGCATAATTACCCAGTTGATGTAAGTACTAATTCTTTCCTGAGGTGCATTGGTTTGATATTCTCTGCTCCATTTAGCTGTTGTCCATGCTTGATCCTGGTTGGTAGTTATACGAGCGAGCTTGTTTCCAAGAGCATCAAATACATAAGTGGCTATTGAGAAATCTCTACGCTGATCTCCTGCTGCAAAACTTGTATGGAAAGGTTTAGGTACTAAACATCTTGCTGCTGTACCGCCATAGAAACTACCAGTTGCAGTAGGTGCAGCTGGAGCATTGAAATAGCCAGACCAAGAAGTATTTGCTAATATGGTTCCTATTGCAGGATTGTAAAAAGCAACCTGAAAAATATTTTCAGTAGGTTCTAAAACATGCTGACACTGGTTTTTAAATACTTTAGAATAGGAGGGATTTAGCTTATAAGGATTGTTAGCCATGATATCATTAATCTCTTTTTGTGCTACAACATAATAATCCTTGTAATTATCTGGGCGTTTTATTGTTCCATCGGCTCTTAATGAATATCCTCCTGCAAATAAGGCAACTCTGGCAAGCATGGCTTTAGCTCCCCATTTATTGATGCGTTCATCTGTTGGTAAGGCTTCAGGCAATACGGCAGCAGCTTCCTGCATGTCTTTTATTATTTGTGTATATACTTCATAGCGATCAACAAGACCTGCTCTAAAATTATCTCCTGTTTGTGAACTTTTGGTTTTAAAAGGAATATCTCCCCATAGACGTACTAATTCAGAATAGTAAAAGCCACGTAAAAATTTTGCTTCGCCAAGCATTCTATTTAATTGAGTTTTCTGGCTTTCGGTACCATTTTTATATAAATCCATCTCTGGAATTTTTTCGATTACTACATTTGCTCGATCTATACCTGTATACAACTTACTCCACACAGTGTAGAAAGTTACTGTTTTTGAAATGCCTTTGTAATGTGGTATTGTTCTCCAATCCACATCGGTGTCTCCACTAATTTGGATAATATCAGTATCAGTATCAAAAACCTGAGAAATATTCCAGCCGTAGGTTTCTTGAGATGACATGATTTCGTATACTCCTAATGTTGCCATATAAGCTTCGTCTTCATTAGAGAAAAAGTTATCTGATGTAAAATAAGAATATGGAGTGGTTTCTATCTGGTTATCACAAGAAGTAAGGGGCAACAATAGAGAAGCTGCACCAGCTACTAAAATTGTTTTTAGGGAAAATATTTTATTTTTCATTTTCTTTAAATTTTAAATTATAGTGAAATATTTAAACCTGTAATAAAAGATTTTGCTTTAGGATAGGCACTAAAATCAACTCCAGGAGTTATCGCATTATTGATTACACTTACTTCAGGATCATAACCTGAATACTTAGTAAATACATACAAATTATAAGCAGTTACATAAAATCTCATGTTTGAAATTTTCAATGAATTCAACCATTTTTTAGGAAGGCTATATCCTAAGCTTATGTTGTTGATACGCAAGAAAGAACCATCTTAAATAATATCACTATACAAACGACCAGAAGCGTTTCCGGTGTATACTGGATTGGTTTTTCCGGCGTTCAAAGCGGCTAACTCCGTAGGGTCAGTTACTCGTTGTCCAGCTGCATTAATGGTTGTCCATCTGTCTGCAAATACGGCTAATGAATTTAAGTTTTCTGTATTAAGACTTGCGTTGTTTAATACATTGGCATTAAAAATATCATTCCCTACAGTAAAGTTTAGAAATATACTTAAATCGATTCCTTTGTAACTAAAGGTGTTGTTTAAACCACCAGAAAATTTAGGGTTGGCATTTCCTATTGCAGTTCTATCTAAATCGTTTATTACACCGTCTCCATTGATATCCTTAAATTTGATAAATCCTGGTTGTGCTGCTGCACCATTGTCTCTAACTGCATCTGATTTTAAAGTATAAACACCAGATGTTGTATTGTAATCAAAATCATTTACCTGATACAAGCCATCTCTAACATAACCGTACATGATACCTACTGGTTTTCCTACTTCTAATATGTAGTCGTTTACATTAGGAAAATAACTACTGGTTAATAATGAGGTTTCACCTTCACTCAAACTAAGTACTTTGGTTTTGTTGAAAGCGATGTTAAAGCTAGTATTCCAACTAAAATCAGCCTTCTTAATATTTGCTGTATTTAAAGTAAATTCAAGACCACGGCTAGAGGTTGAACCAATATTTTGGAACTGGTTTGTAAAACCAGCATTGGCAGGGATACGAGTGTTATAAAGTAAATCTTTAGAACGATTGTCATACAATTCAGTTGTAAGAGTGATTCTTTGGTTAAAAAAACCTAAATCTAAACCTAAGTTAGTAGATTGAGTTGATTCCCATTTCAAATTTGGGTTCGGAAGGTTTTTTTGGAATGCAGTAGTAACGGTCGTGTTGTTTAAAGGATAAGATCCTGAATCAAAAATCCCCAATGCAGCATAATTAGCTATTCTATTATTTCCAGCCTGACCATAACTTGCACGAAGTTTTAAATCAGAAAAAGCCGTTGCATTTTTCATGAAATCTTCATTAATAACTCTCCATGCGGCAGAAACTGCTGGAAAATATCCCCATCGGTTATTGGCTCCAAATTTAGAAGAACCATCAGTTCTAATACTTGCAGATAATAAGTATCTGTTTTTGTATGAGTAATTTGATCTGGCGAAAAAAGACATTATTTTATCGTCTTCGGTAAGTGAAGTTGGAATTCCAGGTACAGTTCCTAAATCTAATCTGTCCCAGCCTGAATTTACAACAGGAAAGGCAGAAGCACTAACAGATAATGCTTCAGAATAATTGTAAATATATTCCTGACCAGCGGTAATATCAAATTTATGATTCTTAGCAAATGTATTGTTGTAAGTAAGAGTATTGTTGTAATTAAAACGGTTTGACAAAAATTCATTAATTCCTCCAAAAGCGCCACCACTTCTAATGGCTAATATTCCTTCACTATCGTTGAAATATTTGCTTTTAGTATTGTTATCAGTCAAACTGGCTAATCCACGATATACTAATTTAGGAGTAAGGTTGTACTGCAATTGTAAACTTGCATTTAATGATTTTTTAACTGACTCTCTTTGTTGACTAGAGATGGAAATCAGTGGGCTTTGTAATGCAAGACTAGCATCTAACGGATCTATTAATAAATCTTCAAGATCATCATCTGATCCTAATAAGCCATTTACAGGACGGTATCTGAAAACGTTTTGTAGCATACTTAATCTTGGATTTCCACCTTCTCCAGTACCTAATCCAGTAATTTTTTGATTAGAATAGTTAACAATTCCATTAATCGAAAACTTTTTACTTACATTATGGTTTATCGATATTTTAGCAATATTTTTTCTTGAAGCACTTTCTCTCATTACACCTTCATCATCATTTAGGGAATAGAAAATATTAAATTTTGTTTCATTTTGCCCTCCACTGATACTGAGTTTATGATATTGGCTTACTACTGGATTTCCAAAAACTTCTTTTTGCCAATTTTTACCAGCTCTGTTTGCATAAAGCGATTCCAGCTGATCAAAAGAACCATAATTAGTGGTAAATGCAGCTAGTTTTACAGGGTCAATTACAGCTCTTTCATAAGATAATAGAGCAAAATCATACGGATTCATCACTGGGACTTCAGAAGTTACCTGTTTTATACCAGCATAAGTATCGTAATTGATAGTTACTTTTCCAGATTTGGTTTGCTTTGTAGTAACTAAAATTACTCCATTTCCACCTTGTGCACCATAAATAGAAGTTGATGAAGCATCTTTTAAAACATCTATAGATTCAATATCCATAGGATCTAAAAAGCCTAATCCGCCTGTTTGAGGTACTCCGTCAATAACATACAAAGGTTCGTTACTTTGAGTAATTGACATTCCACCTCTAATTTTAATGGAAGGATCGGATCCAGGTGTTCCATCACTCATAGTTACTTGCATACCCGAAATACGTCCTTGCAAGGCTTGAGCCACGTTTTGTACAGGTACTTTGGCCAGTTCTTCTCCTTTAACTGAAGATATGGCTCCCGTTAAATCTTTTCTTGATTTTGTACCATAACCCACAACTACAACTTCATTAAGACTGTTGGTTTCGTCCAGTAATTTAGCATTTAGGGTTGTTCTATTATTTACTTTTTGTACGGTTGTTTTGGTACCTAAAAAAGAGAATACTAAAGTTGCATTTGGTTTTACCTTAATTTGATAAATTCCATCAATCGAAGTAATGGTACTATTTTGAGTTCCTTTTTCGGTAACTGTTGCGCCTGGCATTGGTAAATTGAGACCATCAGTTACAGTACCTTTTACGGTAATGTTATCTTGTGCATGTGTAAAACTGCAAATGGAAAGCAACAAAAATAAAAATATAGTCCTTTTCATAATTTTGTTATTAAAATGGAATAGGCATTAAACCTGTTCCTAAATTGGTAATGATTCAGTTAAAATTATAGTTTTGATAGCTGTTTTTTACTTTTTCATTGTAAAATTTTAAAAAAAATATCAGCTTAGTTTTTGTGAAGTTTATTGATCCTCCGAAATTGATTTTGTCATAAGTTTGGTTTTAGAGTTAGTTTAGTTTTTGTGCTTCTTTAAAAAATAGTCAATGGATTGTTTCAGATTGACTTTTTAAAAATTATAATTGGAATTTTACTTCTATTAAATAAAAATTGTGTGGGTTTAAATTTGTTCATTTTTACTGGTTTAGTGATTTTTTGTTTGATCTTCTGTAACAAATTTAGAAATCAAGTACTTAAAAGGGTTTTGAAT
>NCDW01000154.1 GCA_002280395.1 Flavobacteriales bacterium 32-35-8 | reverse complement strand
TGATTTTGATAATGGATAGATGGAATTTAATAAAATAATACTAAAAAAATGGTTGTATTTAGTCGTTGACATAAGAATCAATTAATTTTCAAATATAATTAATGAATCAATTACGATACTGCTAAAGGTTTAAAACTTAATTAAAAAATAAAAATCCTTACGGAATTTAAAGGTCCATAAGGATTGAGGTGTATTAAAATGGATTGGTTTAATCTATATAAGCACTATTGTTAAAATTAATGATATCGCCTTCAACCTGATAATATTTTTCAGATTTAATAATATTTATCAGCCAATCTAAATGATTTTCTGATTGTCTCTTAAAATGGTAGTTTAAGGTAGTTTCCATAACAGAAAAGGTTAAATTATTTGGGTTTAATACCGTAAAATTAATTCGAGATATTGAGTCCAACTATTTTCTGAAACTAAATTAGTTCAAGCGTTCGATTCGTTCTGTGACGTACAACTATTTGCAAAAATAAGCGACGAAATATCGATTGGATTTTAGTAAAAAATGTAAAATCGCATTCCATGGTTATTGTTTGATATTTTTGGGTAATTTTATCCGCCGAAATTATTTTAAATCACATGAATAAGATTACCATTTTAATCCATTGCAAGGACCAAAGAAATATCATTGCTTCCATAACAAATTTCATTTCTGAAAAAGAAGGCAATATCGTTTATATAGATCAACATGTAGATAGAGAGCAAAATATCTTTTTTATGCGCCTTGAAAGTGAATTTGAAACCGATAATTTTTCTACCGAAGCTTTTAAAGAATCCTTTAAAACTCATTTAGCGGCTAAATTCAATATGAAATGGCGTATCTATTCAGATATCAAACCAAAAATGGCCTTGTTTGTTTCAAAATACGACCATTGTTTATATGATTTATTGGGTCGCTATAATTCTGGTGAACTTTTCTTGGAAATTCCTTTCATAATAAGCAACCACAAAGATTTAAAATCCATTGCAGATAGTTTCAACATCCCTTTTTATCATATCCCCGTTACTAAAGAGAATAAAACAGAAGCCGAAAACAAACAATTGGAACTTCTTGAAAATCATAACATAGATTTTATCGTTTTGGCGCGTTATATGCAAATTGTTTCTGGAAAATTAATAGCGAAATACCCAAACAAAATCATTAATATACACCATTCGTTTTTACCAGCGTTTGTAGGTGCCAAACCATACCATTCCGCTTACAAAAGGGGTGTTAAAATTATTGGAGCTACCAGCCATTACGTGACTGAAGAATTGGATGCAGGCCCAATTATCGATCAAGGTGTAACGAGAGTATCACACACCCATTCCATTGAGGATTTAATTGCAAAAGGGCGCGATTTAGAGAAAATTGTACTTGCTAACGCCGTTAAATTGCACACCAATAGAAAAGTGATGGTTTACAATAACAAAACCGTTATCTTCTCTTAATTAAATCTGGCTTCTTTTAATGTTTCCCTTGCAAGTGACTTTAATATGGGCTGATTGAGCGTTTCAAAATAAGTGCCTTGCAGATTTTTTATATAAGGCATCATAACCTTCAATATATTGCTATCGAGATTTGTTTCTAAAATTTTATTCTGCCACAAGGCAAGCAATTCATCTATCAGCTCTACATTATTGCTGTAATTTATTTTTAATTGATTGAATAAACTTTTGGTATAACTTTTAAACAACAAAGGGTTTTTAATGAGTTTTTCAAAAAACCGATTGGTTTCGTTTTCAATGTCGGATACAGAATTTAAGGATTTTATATGAAAATCATCCATAGATTTTCCTTTGCAAGTCGTTAAAAGCAAAAATGCATTCACGATTAAATCTTTATAACATAATGATGAATGATAATAAACATCCAACCCAACGTTGGTGTTTATTATCATTACGCTATCATTAATAATCTCTTTCAAAAAGACATGTAAAGTCGATACTTCCTTTGATGAAACAAGAAGCTGCTTTTTAAACCCTTTTCCAGAGATATTTAAAATTTTAAGTTGGGAATCTTCCACTTTAGTTATCTTAAGAGCTCCATATCAACTTTAACAAGCAAACCTTTGGCAAGAACATACGTTCCTAGATGTGCCGTCTATTAAAATGAGCCATTTATTTGTATAGAAAAATCTTGCAATAAAAGCGACCTTCTGCGCCCAACGCTTTAGGGGTCTTCATAATGGGTCACAGGCGCACCTGCTGCGGTTGTTAAGGTCTTTTTAGTCATTGGTATTTATTTTTAAATGAATCAATCATCAATCAATTTCTATAAATTTACCGAAAAAAGGCTTTCAATCCGAAATAAAATAAATCAATTGTTTTAATATTTAGATAGATTTAATCTATTTTTATACCTGAACGGATAGTTTTGTATTTTTGAAACTATTAAAACCTACTACTATGAAAAAATCAATAATTGCCCTATTTACATTGTTTATACTTTCATCCTGTGCTGAGTTACAACAAGTCATTAACCAACTTCCGCAAGGCACCATTGGGAATGATGAAATCGCTTCTGGACTTAGACAAGCCTTGGATTTTGGAATTGATAAACAAGTCAGCAAACTCACCCAAACCGATGGATTTTTCAAGAATGAATTGGTTAAAATTTTACTACCAGATGAACTTAAAAAAGTAGATAAAACTTTAAGGGATGTGGGTTTAAGCAATTTAGCAGATGAAGGTTTGAAGGTGCTTAATAGGGCTGCCGAAGATGCCGTTAAAGAAGCAACGCCTATTTTTGTGGATGCCGTAAAAGGCATCACATTTGCCGATGCCAAAAATATTTTATTGGGAAGTGATAATGCCGCCACACAATATTTAACCGGTAAAACGGAGACGGCTTTATATGCGAAATTCAACCCGGTTATTAAAAACTCTTTTAGTAAAGTGGGAGCCGATAAAATTTGGAGCAATTTAATTACCAGATACAATGCGTTGCCTTTAACGGCAGATGTGAATCCTGATTTAACAGATTATGTTACCAAAGAAGCTTTAAAAGGGGTTTACACCATGATTGCTGTTGAAGAAAAAGAGATTCGAACCAATTTTTCTTCCAGAACAACCGATTTATTAAAAAGGGTTTTTGCTCTACAAGATTAAATTATTAAGACAAAAAATCATTATTTTTTTTAAATTCAAAAAAATAATGTATATTTAATTATCTGTTATTCAGCAATTAAATGAATCGAATCAATCTCATAAAGAAACATCAAACCAAACTTAGCAAGCAATATAAAGAGCTTGTTGAGGAAGCCTACAATTTAAGGCAAATAGATGCGGCTTTAAGTGATATTTCTGAATTCAAAGCTGTAAAACTTCTTAACAAATTAAATGAGTTAAAATATCTTTCCAGAGAAAAGACTTTACACAAACTTTAATTTTTTATCATTTATTTAACCTTAGTCTTACATCCAAAACACAACAAGGCTCGTACTTTGTATTATAAAGAACGAAGTTATGAGTCCCCATTTTTGTAGAGTTGGTAAAATAAAACCAAACGTAAGTAAACTGATTAGTCTAAAAGAACTTGAAAAAATGGTAGTGAATTTTGTTGAAGATACCAGCAAAATTGATTACCCTGAAAGCTTAAGTGCAAACTTTTAAATGACTAAATGTTATTGTTTTAAACTATTTATTTAATATAGCTTCCATCTCTTGCTGAAGCTCTAAGGCTTTTTGTGCCGCTATTTCTGCAAAATCTTCTTTATCAGACCCATAAATAATCCCTCGAGACGAATTAATCAACAATCCAATATTTTTATTCATTCCATAGTTGCAAACCTCTTGAAGATTGCCTCCTTGTGCGCCAACACCTGGAACCAATAAAAAGCTATCCGGGATAATTTTTCTGATATCCGCCAAATATTCTGCTTTAGTGGCACCCACTACATACATTAAATTCTTTGCGTTTTTCCAAGTTTTTGAAATTTCCAAAACCTGCTTATACAATTCTTTGCCATCAACCGTTTTTGTCTGGAAATCAAAAGCCCCTTCATTGGAAGTTAAGGCTAACAAAATAGTGTGTTTATCTTCAAACGCTAAAAAAGGCTCTACGGAATCCTTGCCCATGTAAGGTGCTACGGTGACACTATCAAAACCTAAATCCTCAAAAAACGCTTTGGCATACATGCTACTGGTATTACCTATATCGCCACGTTTAGCATCTGCAATCGTGAAAATTTCAGGATAAAACTCGTTTAAATACTGAATTGTTTTTTCTAACGATTTCCACCCTTTTAAACCATAAGCTTCATAAAATGCCGTGTTTGGTTTATAAGCAACGCACAACTCATGCGTGGCATCAATAATAGCTTTATTGAATGCAAAAATGGGATCTTCCTCTTTTAATAAATGTGTCGGGATTTTATCTAAATCGACATCCAAACCGATGCATAGGAAGGATTTCTTTTTTTGGATTTCTGATATGAGTTGGTTTGTTGTCACTTAATCTATTTTTGTCATTCCTGCGTAGGCAGGAATCTTTTTAATTAAAACGAAATCATAAAGTTGTGGATTCCTGCCTGCGCAGGAATGACAGTTACATCACATCACTATTCGCCTTCAACTTCTCGGTGTTTTCAGCCAATTGCAATTCATCTATAATACGTTGAATATCACCATTTACAATATTACCTAAATCGTATAAAGTCAATCCGATTCTATGATCGGTGACACGTCCTTGCGGATAATTATAGGTTCTAATTTTAGCACTTCTATCGCCAGACGACACCATACTGCCTCGCTTAGCCGAATCCGCTTCTTGCCGCTTTGCCAATTCTATATCATACAAACGGGAACGTAATACTTTAAAGGCTTTTTCCTTGTTTTTATGCTGCGATTTTTGGTCTTGACACTGCGCTACCAATCCGGTTGGAATGTGGGTTAAACGCACTGCCGAATACGTTGTGTTCACCGACTGACCACCCGGACCCGACGAACAGAAAAAATCTATACGAACATCTTTGGGGTTGATTTCCACATCAAACTCTTCAGCTTCCGGAAATACCATCACGGTTGCCGCACTGGTGTGTACACGCCCTTGGGTTTCAGTTTGCGGCACACGTTGTACACGGTGAACACCTGCTTCAAACTTCAACGTTCCGTAAACATCTTCGCCAGTGACTTCAAACTGGATTTCCTTAAAGCCACCGTTCGTGCCTTCACTAAAATCCACCGTATCGACTTTCCAACCTTTGCTTTCGCAATATTTGGAATACATTTTAAATAAATCGCCTGCAAAAATACTAGCTTCATCCCCACCCGTTCCGGCACGTAATTCCACCACGGCATTTTTCGTGTCTTCAGGATCTTTAGGTATTAAAAGGAATTTTATTTCGTCTTCTAATTTAGGGATTCGTGCTTTGGCTTCCTCATACTGAATCTTAGCCATTTCAGCCATTTCAGGGTCACTTTTATCTGAAAGCATGTCTTCAGCTTCCGCTAAATTATTAGTGACTTGAATATATTCGGCACGCTTATCGATGAGAACCTTTAAGTCTTTATATTCTTTATTTAGTGCTATATAACGCTTTTGATCGGTCATAATATCTGGTTGAATGATCAAATCACTCACCTCATCAAAACGCTGTTTTATTATTTGTAATTTTTCTAACATCTACCTGTTTAAATTGTGGGGCAAAAATACGATAATTTATGAATTCTATATGTCATACTTTTTATCTTATAAGGGAATCCTAAAAATATTCTTAGTTTTAAGTCGTTATGAATGTGTTATGCAAAAACTAGCCACCATCTTTT
>NCDW01000153.1 GCA_002280395.1 Flavobacteriales bacterium 32-35-8 | reverse complement strand
AGCAAACTGTTCTTTTTTTCTTTCTTCATCTAAACGCTTTTTTTCAGCCTCTAGTTCTTCTTTTTTCTTTTCGGCTTCAATCAATTCAGCAAGACTTTGTTTTACCGTTTTTGCTGTCGGCCAAAAAATAAACAAAAACTCAGCCAATAAAAGGGCTAGGGTTATGAACATGATGAATAGTTCCAATTTTCGTAGCCAAGTTACTTTTCCATCCGCTTCAAAATCATATTGATTTACGATGTCGTCCATGATGGTTAAAAAACCGCCTTCCGTTTGCTTAACAATATTTATTTCTTCTGTTAGCATATCTATGGGAAGCGGCGGAATATTCTCGGTTTTTTCTATAATGGATTTAGCGGCATCCCTAATGGTGTTGAATTTCGGATTTAATTCACTAAACATCTTTGAAACAGCAGCACTGTTGGTTCCTGGCAAACCCAAACTATCATTACCCGTTTGAAGTCCGTTATGTGAAAGCTCCCAAAGTGTTAGGGTTTGTTTTAAATCATCTTTTAAGGCGATTCTCTTTTCTAAATTGGTTTCGGTAGACATAGAAAGAATTTCCTTTGTTAATTTCTGACTTAACATACGTTGCCTACCCGCCACATTTATAATGGATGAATCACTTTCTTGATCGTGAAGATGTTTTCTTATAAGAACCTGACTGATGATGACCGATAATGCAATGGTACTTAACGCAATAATGTACAGGCGACTTAATCGCTTAAAAGTACGTTGGTCTACGGAACTACCATTTTTAGTCATTTACTATTATATTTTAGGCCAATGCCTGCTTTATTAATGATAAACTTTTTTCTGAATATTTAATTTTTAATGCTTCTGAATGTCCTTTATCAGACATCTTTACCCATGTTTTTTGTAGAATATCAATCACTTTGTCATCTTCATGTTTTTCTGCAAAATCCTCAAAATAATATTCCAAAAATACTAGGCAAATGACATCTTCAAGGGTTTGGCTTTCACCATCTTTTTTAATGAGTTTTTTATGGATTAAAAAAGAGACTCTATCAATAAATTCAGTATCATACCCAACTTCCTTTAAAATTTCAGACGTCAGGTCCGCGTGCATTTTCTTTAAAGTTTCCCGCCATTTTAAATAACCCACCCTATCCATAGGGTATTCGTTCCTAGCTATTTTCCATCTGCAAATGTGCTGCGCTCGTGCTGCAATCTGCAATTCCTCGGAGGCATTAGGTTCAAACTGCAATAGTTTTTGGGACATGCGTTGGGAATACACTAATTCCGTAGAAATCTCTAAACCATGTACTTGATAGGTATTTATATCTTCGGAATTTTTATTATCTATTAAAATAATGGCACTTTCAAATCGTGTAGGCTTCATATTATTTTTGTATTAATCTGAGAAGCCAATATACACATTTCCATTTTCAATTTTCACAGGATAAACGGCAATTTTCAAATCGTCACCACCAAGATTGGAACCATCTTCCAATGAAAAATTCTTTTTATGCATGGGGCAAGCCACTTTAGGAATGCCTTCTTTATCGCCTATCATGCCGAAAGCCAAAACCATTTCCATTTTATGGGGACACAGATTTTGACACGCATACCATTTGGACAGTCTAGTAAAATTATAAACCGCTATTTGTTTGGTTTTGTATTTTATACAGGCTCCGCTATTTTCTGGAAAGTCAGATACTGTTCCAACTTCAAACCACGTTTTAACTTCTGCTTCCGTAACCGATTTATATTGTTCTAGTATATTTTGCATTTTTAGTTGATTTGTTTATTCATTTAACTATGTAATTGGGTAATCGTTTATGTGTTTAATCGTGTAATCGCAAGTTCTAATTGAACATTTCAACAATTAAACGATTCAACTTTTAAACAACATTTACCAGGCTTTCGGCATTTTCATTTCCCTCATCGGTACAAAAACCAAGTTATCATCCGTATCATCCGAATTCACAAAATGTTTAAAACGTTTTGTCATATTTGGGTCTTCAATGGCTTGTTTCCATTCACATTCGTATTTATTGACAAGGCTTTGCATTTCTCTATCTAGCTCTTCTGCAATTCCTAAAGAATCTTCTATAACCACTTTCTTTAAATACTCAATACCACCATCTAATTTTTCCAACCAAGGCGCTGTCCTTACCAACGGTCCAGCCGTGCGAATGTAGTACATTAAAAATCTGTCTAAATATTTAATAGCGGTGGCATCGTCCAATTGTTCTGCAAAAAGAATGGCGTGCTTTGGGGTTGCCCCACCGTTACCGCAAACGTATAAATTCCACCCGCCATCAACCGCTATCAATCCGAAATCCTTTCCTCTAGCTTCGGCACATTCACGAATGCAGCCCGACACGCCGCCTTTTAATTTGTGTGGCGAACGCAGACCTTTATAACGGTTTTCAATCTCGATAGCAAACGTGACACTTTCATGCATGCCGTAACGACACCAAGTAGAACCTACACAACTTTTTACGGTTCGAAGAGATTTTCCGTAGGCATGGCCACTTTCAAAACCGGCATCAATCAGCTCCTTCCAAATCAATGGCAACTCATGTAATTGTGCACCAAATAAATCAATACGTTGTCCGCCCGTAATCTTCGTATATAAATCGTACTTTTTAGCAACTTCGCCAAGAACAATCAACTTGTCTGGTGTAATTTCTCCACCCGCCACACGAGGTACAACCGAATAGGTTCCGTTTCGTTGGATATTCGCCAAAAAGCGGTCGTTGGTATCTTGAATCGTGTGTTGTTTATTTGGTGTTTCCATGGTGATGGTCGCAAATATGGATGCCAAGGCTGGTTTACAAACCTCGCAACCATGACCTTCCCCAAACAAATTAAGCGCTTCTTCATAATCTGCAACACGATTGATTTTAACTAAATCATACAATTCTTGTCTGTTGAAACTAAAATGCTCGCAAATGGTTTGCTTCACTTCCTTGCCGAGCGATTTTAAGGTTTCATTTACCAAATCGACCACCATGGGTTTACAACCGCCACAGCCCGTAGTTGCTTTGGTTTTGGCGATGACTTCAGATAAATTGTTGCAGCCATCTTCTGTGATTGAGCAGCAAATAGCGCCTTTTGTGACACTTTCGCAAGAACATACTTGCGCTGCATCTGGGATATCTAGAACGCTTCCAAAAGACGAACCACCCTCTCCTCTAGCCCCTATAATTAATTCTTCAGCATCTTCGGGAATGGCTAAATTGTTCAAATAAATTTGATGGAACATGTTATAATCGGAGGCATCACCAATTAAAATACCACCCAATAATTTTTTACCATCATGACTGATATTGATACGCTTGTATAAATTCTTGGTCTTGTTTTCATAAATGATGGAATAGCCTTTTTCAATAGGCATGTAAGGCTCGCCATAACTGGCCACATCCACGCCTATCAATTTTAATTTGGTGGACATGTCTATCTCAGTCGGCATCACAATCTCATTGTATCCTAGAATTTGATTGACAGCGACTTCCGCCATATCGTACCCTGGAGCCACCAAACCGTAAATCATATTATTTAACAAAGCCACTTCACCAATGGCGTAAATTTCAGGGTCGGAGGTTTGCATTTTATTATTCACTAGAATACCGCCTCGAACTCCCATTTTCAGGTCGCATGTTTTTCCTAATTCATCACGAGGTCTTATTCCTGCTGATATAACGAGCATTTCGACATCAATTTTATCATATTCGCCAAACTCCATGCCTGTAATTGATGCATCACCCAAAATTTTGTTGGTGGCTTTGGATAAATGCACATGAATGCCCAACGATTCTATCTTTTCTTGAAGCACTTTACTGCCTCTGGTATCCAATTGTCTGGGCATTAATTTAGATGCAAATTCTACCACATGAGGCTCAAAGCCCATATCTTTAACCGCTTTTGCTGCTTCCAATCCCAAAAGTCCACCACCCAATACAGCCGCTTTAATAGTTTCTGTTCTACCTTTCTTGATTTTATCGGCATATGCCAACATACCTTCTAAATCCTCAATGGTTCTGTATACAAAAACACCTTTCTTTTCAACGCCCGGTATGTTGGGCACAAAAGGTGCCGATCCCGTAGCCAAAACTAAGTAGTCGTATTTATAATGTAAATCTTTGGTCGTGGTGATTTTCTTTGAAGCTCGATGAATATCGGTAACAAGTTCACCCGTAATCAATTCAATTCCATGGTCTTCATACCAAGAACGTGGCGCCATTTCTAATGCTTTGGCATCTCTGTTTTCGAAGAATTCACTTAAATGAACCCTGTCATACGCTGGTCTAGGCTCTTCTCCAAACACTGTTATTTTAAATTGCTCACTATCGGATTTAGATACAAACTTCTCGCAGAATTTATACCCCACCATGCCATTACCGACAACTATAATTTTTTTCATGACTACGTATTTTAAAATACAAATATAAGTATTATTACTTAATTTAATATACGTAGTTTTAAAAATTTACGTAAATGCTCAATTATTGACAATTTCTCAAATAGACAAAGCTTTGATTGATATTTAAATAAATAGGTTGCATTATTATTTATGAACTAATAATAATAATTTCAATACTCATTTTTTACCCTTAAGCATTCTTACGGTATCTTTCAAAATAAGGATGAAACTAATAATAAGATTTCTTTTCATTCTGCGAACCTCTCTTTGAAGTTTTGCTACTTCAGATTTTGCCAATTGCAATTGATGTAATAGATATGCACTGCGCTTATCATTTACAGTTATATCATCCAAATTTAAATAGATATCATGGAGTCGCTCTTTCATAATAGAGCCTACGGAATGAAAGGATAATTTCTTCTCTATAAAAAGTTTGGCATTCATGGCCTTTTCAGTTCTCAATGCTACATTTTCATAAACTTCCCTGAGTTTTTTTATGGCATCTTCCATATCAGGATTTGCCCAAACCGTGTTTGCAGAAAAATTGATATCGGGGTTTTTAATAAAATCGAGTTCATAATCGACTAAAAAGCTATTGTTTTCATTCATGAATTCCGTATTTCCAGAATAATTGGTCGCTACCGTTGGTTTACCAAAATACATGGCTTCGGCAAGAGTTAGACCAAATCCCTCTGAATGGTGCATGGACACATAACAATCGCAATCGTTTATTAAATGATTGACATTGTTTTTATCCATATCTCTATTAACAATTTTAATATTTTTTTTATCGGAAATGAATTGTTTTAAATGGCGTTGCTGTTTTTTGAACTTCTCGGCACCGACTGTTTTAATAATCAATTCCACTTTGTCCTCATTGGCAAAAGCTTTTGAAAAAGTTTCCATCAGGAAAAAGGGATTTTTCCTTTCAATGGAACTGTGATAACTGAATATGAATAAAAAACTAAACTTATTTTTATCAAAAAAAGGTATATTATTTTGAATAGGTTTCATATTAATTTCCACTGGATGGGGCACTGTTAAAATAGGTTCGTTATACACCTTTTGAAATAGATTATTACAATACGAAGAAGCCGTCCATATTTCATTGAAAAGATTCACGGTTTTTTTAAGATGTGGAGGAATGTATTCAGATTCCCATATTAAAAAAAGAATATTGTATTTCCCATTGAAAAATTCGGTGTCAATAACACCAAAGAATCTGTCAAGGTCATGTAATGATATTTGCACTAAATTGACATCATATTTGAAGCTATATTTATAATTCCTAAACCAGACATAGCTTCTGTATATCCAACAATATTAAGTCCGAAATTATGAGGATTCATTATTCTATTTGAGGAATTTAATTGACTTCTAACGATTGAAGTGATACTAATTTATTATAGGTTCCGTTCATTCTCAAGAGCTCTTCGTGGGTGCCTTGTTCTACAATTACACCCTTTTTCAATACCACAATGAGGTCTGCTTTTTGAATGGTTGAAAGTCGGTGCGCAATAACAATCGACGTGCGGTTTTCCATCATATTCTCAAGAGCGTCTTGAACCAGTTTTTCAGATTCAGTATCTAAAGCTGATGTGGCTTCATCAAGAATCATGATGGGTGGATTTTTCATCACGGCCCTTGCTATCGCAATACGCTGTCTCTGACCGCCAGAAAGTAAGCTTCCACCATCGCCGACATTGTTTTGGTAGTTATGGGGAAATTCAGAAATAAAATTATGCGCATTAGCTATTTTGGCGGCCTCAATTATTTTTTCTTCACTAGCATCTTCAATTCCCAGAGATATGTTGTTCGCTATGGTATCATTAAACAAAATAGAATCTTGCGCCACAATGCCCATTTGTTCACGTAAGGATTTTGAAGTCACATCCTTAATATCAATGCCATCAAAAGTAATGCTGCCTTCGTTAACGTCGTAAAAACGCGTTACCAAGTTTGCTAAAGTTGATTTTCCACTTCCAGATTCCCCTACCAATGCCACGGTTTTTCCTTTGGGAACGGTCAGATTAAAATTCTTCAACACATAATCATCCTTATATTTAAAAGACACATTATGAAACTTTATTTCTTTATGGAAATCTGTAATGACTTTAGCATTGGGCTTATCCTTTAACGGATTTTGAGCATCCAATATAAACGCAATTCGTTCATATGCGGCGTTACCACCTTGCAAGGCGTGATGTGCCTTCGTAATGGCTTTGGCTGGTGTTAAAATTTGATAAGCCAAGCCCATATATGCCATAAAAGCACCACCGCTTAACGACTGATCCACAAGCACCAACATCCCTCCATAGACCAACAATACCGAAATGACAAAAATTCCTAAAAACTCACTTACAGGCGCTGATAAACTCATTTTTTTTCCAACGGAATTATTAAGGTTATTGATATTTTCGCTAAACTCATTGAACCTTTTGGAAAAATAAGATTCCGAAGTAAAGTTTTTAATGATTTTTATGCCTCCCAGCGTTTCCTCTATATTGGACAAAAGCCCGCCCTCTAAGGCAAAAATATCCCCCGACTGACTTTTAATGCTCTTCCCTACTTTTGAAATAAAAAATCCTGAAATAGGAATAAAAAGCAGTACAAAAACGGTTAATTTCCAGCTTATGGCAAGCATGCCTATCAGCGTAAAAAAGATAGTTAAAGGTTCCCTGACCATCATTAAAATACTCATAAAAGACACTTTAATGGTATTAATATCCGAAGTCATTCTGGAAATGAGATCACCCTTTCGTTCATTGGAAAAGAATGCCACATTTAATGTAATTACTTTATTATAAACATCTTGCCTCAAGTCTTTTAAGATGCCATTATTTAAATACGTCATGTATAAAATGGATAGGTAACTAAAGAAATTCTTTAACAAAAACGTGCTTAATACCATACCCACAATGGTTATTAAGGTCCATAACGGCCCTTTAGAATCCTGAGTGGTTGTTATATAATAATTAAGGTAATTTTCAATATAGTTTAGGTCTAAGTCCCTAATCCCGTTTAAAACTGGCTTCACCCTTAATTTTTCACCTTCCTCAAAAAGCACTTTAACCATGGGCAATAAAGACAGCATGGAGATGGATGAAAAAAGGGCATATAAAATATTAAAAACAATGCTTAGAATTTGAAATTTTCTATAGGGCACAAGATATTTAAGGAATCTTTTAAAATTCTTCATTTATAAGAAATCATCAATGGATTAAGGAAATATTACGTAACTAGGAATAGTTATAAAATGCTTTTATAAACTTCAATGTACTGTTTGGCAGCGTTTTCCCAAGTAAATTGTTGTGAGCGGGTGATGTATTCGGCCGTAAATATGTCTTTATTATTTTCAAACGTGGTCATGCCTTCTACAAAAACACTTGCCATATACTCCGCTTCAAAATTTTCCCAATAAAAAGACTTTTCACCTCCTATTTCTGGTAGCGAGGTGTTGATGGATAAAAACACAGGTTTACCGAAAGTCATAGCTTCCAAAACTGGCAATCCAAAACCTTCTCTTAAGGAAGGAAACGCAAAAGCCAGACAATTTTTATAGTAGAATATTTTATCTGATTCCGTGATATTACCAAGCAAAAAGACTCTTTTCTCTAGCTTGTATTTTTGTATCATTTGTTTCAAAATGTCTGCATATCCGGTCTTCATTTCTCCGGCTATTACCAAATCAATATCCGTTAAAAACAGTAACATTTCAATGAGTGTATGGAAGTTTTTCTTCTCAACCAATTTCCCAATTGAAAATATAAAGGGCTTATTTGGAATGTAATTGGTAAACGTGGTTTCGGCTGATATGGTAGCATGATTATTAAACGCATTTCCGTTATAAATCACGTATTCAGGAATATCTGGAACTTTAAAATAATCGTGCGTACTTTTCTTGGCAAACTCTGAAATATACACCATGGCACGACTCCTTTCTAATTTGCTTTTAAATTGATTGATTCTAAAATCCAATTTTTTGCCTTGTTCTTCATTCAAAAAATTGACATCATGCACTGTTAATAAATAAGGAATCTTATTTGAAAAGGGTTCAATTTTAGTATTCTGGTTAACGGAATGC
>NCDW01000152.1 GCA_002280395.1 Flavobacteriales bacterium 32-35-8 | reverse complement strand
TTGCACCTAAATACATTCTATATCCAGAAACAACCAAAATGGAACAGATTGAAAATGCAAAAAAACCTATACAATTTAACAAGAATACCGTAATTAAAGAATATGATTTTAGAAGTAGCTATATTAAAAGTAAAAAAAGGACAAGAAAAGCAATTTGAAATAGATTTCGCAACAGCTGGACAATACATTAGCTCTATAAAAGGCTATATGAATCATTCGCTTAAAAAATGTATTGAACACGACAATCAATACATTCTACTTGTTAATTGGGAACAACTCGAAGATCATACTATTGGATTTAGGCAATCTTCGCAATATTTAGAATGGAAAAATTTATTACATCATTATTACGACCCTTTTCCTTTAGTTGAACATTATGAAACGATAATTTAAAAATTAATAAACTATCTTACCTCTGATACTATCGAATGATACCATCAAAAATATTTAGTTTTTAAATCGCATAAAAAATGAAACCGTTTTTCAAGGAATTATTTGAATACAACCATTACTCTAACCAAAAGTTATGGACTGTTTTTAATGAACATCCAGATAAAACTTCTAAAAAATCGATTACGTTGTTTAACCACATACTGAATGCCCACCATATTTGGAATAGCAGAATTAACCAAATCCAAAATAGTTATGGTGTTTGGGACAAACATCCTATTAAAAACTGTTTGGAAATTGATAAAACTAACTACGATAACTCATTGCTTATACTTGACAAATTTGACTTAAACACTATCATCAATTATAAAACTAGCAACGGGCTCGCTTTTAAAAACAGTATTCGCGACACGCTTTTTCATGTTATCAATCATTCTACTTATCATAGAGGGCAAATCGCAACCGACTTTAAGCACCATGGACTTACTCCTTTAGTGACAGACTACATTTTTTACAAGCGATGATATTGGATAGAACAACCCGTTAACCAGAAGCTACATGAACATCATTGAAGAATTATACAACCGAATTGAAAATGAAAACTTGTGGACAAAACATATGATACTGAAAAGGGATGACTATTTAAAAGTTTCTGGCACTACGGATACTAATTTATACTACATTATATCGGGAAGTTTAAAAATATCAATCATCAACGAGTATGAAGAACACATCATTCGATTTGGCTATAAAAACAATTTCATCACCTCATTGGATAGTTTTATTACCGAAAAGCCCTCTGATTTTTCTATTCAAGCCATCAAGAAAACGGAATTAAAAGTCATTCCTAAATCAATGTACATAGACTTCATTAACCAATCCCGTGAAAATAAACTGCTGTGGGATACAATATTGGAACAATTGATTTTGCAACAAATGGAAAGGGAAAAGGATATTCTAACAACATCACCAAAGGAACGTTTTCAAAGAGTCTTTAAAAGAAGTCCGCAGCTTTTCCAGGAAATCCCTAATAAATACATCGCTTCGTATTTAAGAATGTCGCCCGAAACATTGTCTCGGCTTAAAAAATCTTGATTTCAATCAATCTTTCAAAAAAGTATTATGCTCAAATTTGCAGAAAAAAAACAATGACACTATACTCTGAAGCATTATTACAAGACCTTTTAAGAATAACCCAAGCAAATATAAAAGCGGTCGAGAAATTTAAAAATGAAACCATAGACATTTTAAATTGGAAAGAACATCCCGAAAGTTGGAGTGCTCTTGAATGTATGGAACATTTAAACAGATACGGCTTTTTTTACATTCCAGAAATAACACATAGACTTAACCATGCTAAGCACAAAAGCTCTGAAATTTTCAAAAGCAATTGGTTGGGAAACTATTTCAGCAAGTCTGTTTCATATCAAGAGGATTTAAATAAAATGAAAACTTTTAAATCTATGAATCCATTAAACTCCAAACTTGACAGGGATACCATAGATACATTTTTAAATCAACAACAACAAATCATTGCATTATTAGATAAATCTAAGAACGTAAATCTGGACAAAACCAAAACGAATATTTCCATTTCAAAACTCATTAAACTAAAATTAGGGGATACATTTAGAGTACTTATTTATCATAATGAAAGACATATAAAACAAGCTGAAAAAGCCATACTGAAAGCCCATAAATAAGAAACCAATATTAAAAATTCAATCCAAAACCAAACGAAAACCGTAAGCCTTCAGCACCTTGAAACGCATTAAAAGTACCCGATAGCGTTTGGGCTGCGGTTACCCAAAAACCGCCACCATAATCATTATGCCATCTTTTTGAAGTGTCGTTTTCCAACCAAACCCTACCAACATCAACCCCACCAAAAACACCAAATTGCAAAGGCAAAACACTAGTTTTGAAAGATGGGAAACTATAGCGTAAATCGGCACTACTAGTTAATGCATTTTTTCCTGTAAAGCGTTCGGTTCTGTAACCTCTCATACCATTATTCCCACCAATATTGGCCGCTTGGTAAAATATGAGATTGTCGCCAAACCTAAGCTGAGCTCTCACATCTGTTTTAAGCACTAACTTTTTGTTGGCGGTCAACGCGTTGTAAAAACCCAATTCAGAATTCACAAAACCATAAGTGTTATTGGTTTCCTTAAACTCCGTTTTTCCACCAACATTTAAAAGAAATGTCATGCCTCTTGCTGGGTTTATGGCATTATCAAAACTTTTATAATGGTATTGTGCTTGAAGTCCGCCAAAAAAACGTCTTGTATAAAAATCATTGTTGGCAAGAGGCATAAAACTGGAAATATAACGACCTGGCGTATCTTCAATCTCAATCCCTTCAAAAACGGCTTTAAAACCATAATCACTACCGAAACTTCCTTTTTTAATCATACCGACATTCAGTGCATAAATGCCCGTTTTCACTCGGTTATAATCCAATCCGAGATTATCATCATTATTACCAGTTTCATTTCCGAAGCCAAAGAAATTATTGGTGAAATTTTCGGATGTGAAACGTCCTGAAACCTGCAAATTCCAATCTTGATGAATGTTGGCAAACTCACCTTCATAATTAAGTTCATAACCATTCGTAGCAAAAAAATACCCGCCTTTAAAATGGTGTTGCTGGGAAAACGGATTCCGTTGAAAGCCTTTTATGGTGTACACATATGATGCCCCTAATTTAAAACCATCGTCTGGGTTAAATCCGAAACTGGGCGTGATGGTGCCTGTTTTGGTAATGTTTTTTTGAAAATCGAAAAGATTCAAATTATAAATATCCGTGAATTTTATGCTGGCACCATTATTTTTTTCGATGGTATTCTTTTTCGATTTATGGTCGTAAACCTTGATGCGTTTGCCATTTTCAATGATATAATTATCTTCTCCTTGTCCGCCAATAATACGGATATAAATCATATTATCTACTTCACCATCCACTTTAAAAACATCATTATCACCCAAGCCATACAACCAAATTTCTTTGGTAACATTTCTATTGAAAACCTTATCTACTAAAACATCAGCTTTTTCACCCGCTTTAATTCTGGATATTTTTATATGAGTACCTTCATCAATTCTAGTAACTTCAATATAATCATCCTTATCGGTTCCTTTTAAAATGACCAGTTCATTTAAATGCTTAAAATATCTGGTGGCAATATCCAAAAGGTTGCTTCGTCTTGCTTTTAGATTTGCTTTAATGGCATCCAAGGTTTCGTCCTGTACTTCTTTTGGGACTTTTGAAAATGCTTCATCAATAACGGCATCGGTGATATGCTCTTGTAAAAATGTTGCTTGTTTTAACCAATCGGATTCATCGGCTTTTTGAATTAAAATCCTATCCAATTTAATCCCGGCACTGTTCATCCAGTCGATATCCTTTAATTCGGAATCGTACACTTGTAACTGTTTTGTCGGCCCTGATATCATTTTCATGACATCCAACAAAGCACCATCAAAATTTGAAAACGCTTGATCTCTATCTCGCGGTATGGGTCTAAATATGTTATCGCCATTCTCCGTTTCAAACTCAGCCCATTTCCATTGGTCTTGGTGCCTATCCCAATCGCCCACCAGCATATCAAAAAGACGCGCTTTTATAAAATCCTGTTCATCAATTTTATATTTCTCGTCTTCCTGAATTTTTTTAATGACATCATAAGTGCTTCTAATATCCTTAACACTTTCTAGATTTTGGTCATTAAAAGAAATATCTTCGGGACGTTCTTCAACCATATACAATTCGCCACCAAATTCATCATTATAATTTCCTAACGCTTTGTGCTTGGGAATGTAAAATAATTTCGGATTCGTATGGATTATTTTTGCCGCAGTAGACAAATCTGGAATTACCGTAAACGCATAAGGATGAGCGGCGGTATAAAAATCAAGGACTAAGTTTTCTACAGCTGTTTTCTCGAATTCATCAACAATATAAGTGTCTTTAAACAATACCGTTTGAAGGTATTGCGTAGCACTTTTTCGGAGTGCCCGCATACTTAATTCTTTACCATCTTTAGTCTTTAAACGCAACGAACGAGTTTGGTGCCCTCCTCCCTTTCTAATCACTTCCAAGCCTCCATATAATGTATCTAAAGTGGCGACTTTGACTTTTATTTTAGTGCTGTAAACGTCTCTGTAATGACTGCCCCAAACGGTTTCAAAAAAACCAGTTTTATCGGTTTCTTCTTTGCTATAAATGGATGTTTCAATGTGTTGAGGAAAATTTTCAAGTAGTTTAGAATCATCAAAAGCCTGATTAATTTTTTGAATTTCTTTCTGAAATACCAACTTGGCTTGTCCGTTTTCTGAAGCTAACATGTTAACCCAACTGCTTCCGTCTTTGTAAATAACCAATTCAGCAAAACCTTGCTTACCATAAGAAAACAAGCCATGTTTGCCCAATGAAACTGGTGATTCTTTAGAACCAGAGCCAGACACGATTTGCTTAATGGATTTATTTTCAATGTATTGCAACGTGTGCTCGTGCCCAGACACAAAAACAACATTGGTTTCACCAAATACCATAGTTTCCAAGCGGCTCATCAATTCATGGTAACGCTCGTTGTAAAGATCTTGTGGCGACACACCGCCTTGGGTTCTTATTTGTGCCATTAAAGACCCTATAATTGGTAATGGAATTTTTTGTTGAAATGGAAATATATGTTTGCTTGCTGCCACATAACCACCATGGGAACCATTCGTGTACATGGGATGGTGCATGGCAAAAACCACGGTTTTATTTTGGGCTTTTTTTATTTCGGATTCAATTTCTTCAAAAAAACGTTCTCTGGTTTTTATCTCACAATCCTCATTAATGGTTGGCTCATCATCCCAATTTTCCAAATACCATTGCGTATCGATGATGATTAATTGAATGGTTTCACTAATATCGACACTTTCCAAAGGACAACCATTTTCTGGCAAAAAGGTGTTCTTGCCTAAAGTGCCTTCAATATAATTTTCTTCACGTTTTAGGCCTTCTAATCCGTTAGCATACCAATCATGGTTTCCTGGTATAAAAACTGTTTTTCCTTTAAAATCCTTTACGGATTTTATTTGTGCATTTAAACTATTTTCAGCATTTTCCCTGCCATTTTTTCCAACATCTGGCATGCCTGAAGGATAAATATTATCGCCTAAAAAAATAACATAATCGTCTTTTGTATTTTTATTTGAAATGTGATTTTGGAATGCTTGTAACCCATCGGACAAGCCGCTGGCAGGGGACAGACCAGCATCACCTATCAAATAAAATATTTTATCAACTTCTTTGTTTGAGGATTTTCGTGTCGTCCTCGTCGGTGAGCCCTTCGACCTCTTCCTGCCCAAGCAACGCGGCAAGCTCGTCCTCGTCGAAGCCGGTCAGGCTAGGGTCAAAACCATC
>NCDW01000151.1 GCA_002280395.1 Flavobacteriales bacterium 32-35-8 | reverse complement strand
CCATACTTTATATTATTTAGCTGATCGATTAAGATATCTTGAGTAATGGCTGGTAAGCCATGGCGTAAACAGTAAAATGATGCTTCTTTACCTAAGAGTTCAAGTTGTGCACCTGTAAATCCTGCTGTGTACATCAGCAATTTGTTCATATCAAATTCACCGCTTGTCGGTTTTTTTTCAATGATACTGTCTAAATATACTAGTATTTCTAAAAAATTATTATTTGTATCGTTTTTTGTGATTTCAGCAATGTTTAAAATGAATGCCCAAGAGTTTAATTTGGGGGTAAATTTAGGGTTACCAATGGGTGATGTCAAAGATTATAGTAGTTTAAATATTGGAGTAGATGTAAATTATTTATGGAATGTATCAGAAGAATTTGATGCAGGATTAACAGCAGGTTATACTACTTTTCTAGGAAAAGACGGCGCTGACGCTTTAGGTTATTTACCAATTGCTGCTGCTGCACGTTTTAATGTGTCTGAAGATTTTACAATTGGAGTAGATTTAGGTTATGCTATTGGAGTGAATCCTTCTGGCCTTGATAGTGGTTTTTACTATGTTCCAAAAGTACAATATGGAGTTAGCGAGTCATTAGATATTGTTTTGGCTTATAAAGGAATAAGCGTTAATAGTAGTAATGTAAGCTCTTTAAATTTAGGAGTTGAATTCGGATTGTAATAAAATATAAAAAGGGAGCTATATCAGTTCCCTTTTTTTTTGCAACAGTTTTACGTCAAAAAATTTAAAAAAACAAATCAAAATTTGTCATGTTTTCTTTTCTTATAAAAATCTTCATGTTATGTTTGCATTCGATTATTAATATCAATTAAACTCAAATTTATTATGAAAAAATTATTATTAAGTGCTGCGATTGCAGTTTTAGGATTATCTCAAGTTAATGCACAAGAAACCGAATCAGAAGGCGGACAAACATCTAAAGGAAAATGGTTAATCGAAGCTAATACAGGTTTTGGTTTAACATCTATTGATGGGCAAACTATTTGGTCTATCGGTGCAGAAGGAGGTTATTTTGTAATAGACAATTTGGCAATTAAAGCGGGGCTTGGTTATACTGATTACGATGGAAACTCTACTTTTTCTTATAAATTAGGGGCAAAGTATTATATATCTAGTATGATTCCTATTCAAGTTGATGTAACAGGAGCAAGTTTAGATGGACTTAATGAGAACCCATTATGGCTGGGATTACAAGGTGGTTATGCTATCTTTTTAGGTCAAAACGTAAGTATTGAACCAGGATTAAGATATAGTCACTCTTTAAATGAAAATATTGTTGATGAAGGAATTTTTGAAGTAAGAATAGGTTTTGCTTTACATTTTTAATTAAAGAATATAAAATATTATAAAACCGAAGCTAACCCCTTCGGTTTTTTTATGCTCAATTTTTAATATATTTACAGCATGAAATGAGCAGTAAGCATATGATTTTTTTTAAAGATTATATAGGCGAATTGCATCTGATAAATAGAATAATATAAACTAACAGATGAAAAAACTAATCATCATTAACGGTCCGAACTTAAATTTGCTAGGTAAACGCGAACCAGCTATTTATGGAAGTTTAACGTTTACAGAATTCCTTGAGACTATCAAAGATAAATACCCAAAAGTAAAAATTGATTATTTTCAATCTAATATTGAAGGTGAACTTATTGATAAATTACAAGAAGTAGGGTTTACGTATGATGGCATCGTTTTAAATGCTGCTGCTTATACACATACGTCTATTGGTATTGGTGATGCCGTAAAAGCGATTGAAACTCCGGTTGTAGAAGTACATATTTCCAATACATTTAGCAGGGAAGAATTTAGACATATCTCATATATTTCCCCAAATGCCAAAGGCGTTATTCTTGGTTTTGGCTTGCAGAGTTACGAATTGGCGATTCAAAGTTTTTTGTGATAGACTACTTAGAATATTATACCTAGTTAGATTTTTAGAAATATAGAAAAACATATATATTCAATCAAGCAAAAAAGTTCCAGAATAGTCTGGAACTTTTTTTATATATAACAAATCTAATTTGTCTAACCTTCTAACTTGTCTTAAAGATGAATCACTTCATCATAAGCAGCTGCCACCGCTTCCATAACTGCTTCACTCATAGTCGGGTGTGGATGTACAGCTTTTAAAACATCATGTCCTGTAGTTTCTAGCTTTCGTCCTAAAACAGCTTCAGCAATCATATCGGTGACACCAGCACCAATCATGTGGCAACCTAACCATTCGCCATATTTGGCATCAAAAATTACTTTTACAAAACCATCTTTATTTCCACTAGCACTTGCCTTACCAGATGCTGAGAATGGAAATTTACCGACTTTAATATCAAAGCCTTTATCTTTTGCTTGTTTTTCAGTTAAACCCACGCTGGCGATTTCTGGCGAACAATATGTACAACCAGGAATATTGCCATAATCTAAAGCTTCAACATGCATGCCTTTAATATTTTCCACACATAAAATACCTTCAGCCGATGCGACATGTGCCAATGCTTGTCCGGGTGTAACATCACCAATGGCATAATAACCAGGTATGTTTGTTTTGTAGAATTTGTCAACCAAAATTTTATCTCTATCAACCACAATACCAACATCTTCTAAACCGATGTTTTCAATATTGGTTTTAATGCCTACGGCAGATAAAATAATATCAGCCTCCAAAACTTCTTCACCGTTACTTGTTTTTACCGTTGCTCTGACGCCATTACCAGACGTATCAACTTTAGTAACTTCAGCAGAAGTCATGATATTAATGCCACTTTTCTTAAAAGACTTCTCTAATTGTTTAGAGATATCTTCATCTTCTACAGGAACGATATTAGGTAAGTATTCAACAATAGTCACTTCCGTTCCCATGGAATTATAGAAATAAGCAAACTCCACACCAATAGCGCCAGAACCCACAACAATCATCTTTTTTGGTTGGGAAGTTAAGCTCATGGCTTCTCTATAACCAATCACTTTTTTACCATCTTGTGGCAAACTTGGTAATTCGCGAGAACGTGCTCCAGTAGCGATAATAATATGATCGGCACTGTATTCAGTTCCATTAACATCAACTTTTTTACCGGGTTTTAGTTTTCCGTAGCCTTCAATGACATCAATTTTATTTTTTTTCATTAAAAACTGAACGCCTTTACTCATACCATCTGCAACGCCACGACTACGTTTTACAACGGCATCAAAATCTTTATCATAATCTTTAACAGAAAGGCCGTAATCACCAGCATGTTTTAAATATTCAAAAACCTGAGCAGATTTTAATAATGCTTTTGTAGGGATACAACCCCAATTTAAACATACACCACCAAGATTTTCCTTTTCAACAACCGCTACTTTAAAGCCTAATTGAGATGCTCTAATAGCTGTTACATATCCACCGGGGCCACTTCCAAGAACTATAATATCGTATTTATTCATTGCTTAAATTTTAGGTTACGAATTTACAAAATCGAATTCTAATAAAGAATTTAGAAGGCTTTAAATTTACATCTTTATACTACCTTTGCTTTGTAAGCATTAATATATGAACATAGCAAGAACAAGTTTCCCTAGAATAGTTATTATAGGAGGTGGCTTTGCTGGAATTTCACTGGCGAAAAAATTATCAAAGCAAGAAGTTCAAGTGGTGTTATTAGATAAACATAATTACCATACATTTCAACCTTTGTTATACCAAGTGTCTACTGGCGGATTGGAACCAGACTCCATAGCATATCCAATTCGGAAAATACTTAAGGATTTCCCAAACTTTTATTTTAGATTGGCACAGGTTAATGAAATAGATACATTAAATAGCAAAGTTGTTACTGATATTGGAGAACTTAAATTCGATTATTTAGTAATTGCTTCGGGTTCCAAAACCAATTATTTTGGGAATGAAACCATAAAAGCGAATAGTATGGCCATGAAAACCATACCACAATCCCTTAATTTAAGAAGTTTGATTCTTGAGAATTTTGAGGAAGCTTTATTGACATCAGATTTGAATGAACGAAACGCACTAATGAATTTTGTCATTGTTGGAGGTGGACCGACAGGTGTTGAATTGGCCGGTGCTTTAGCTGAAATTAAAAAAGGCATTTTACCAAAAGATTATCCCGATTTAGATACGCGCTTGGCACAAATTCATATCCTTCAATCGGGTGATACTATTTTAAAGGGTATGAGTGCACAAGCATCCCAAAAAGCCGAAGATTTTTTAGAAAAACTAGGGGTTAATATTTGGAAAAATGTGAGGGTGACCAATTATGATGGAAAAACAGTAACGACGAACACCGACTTAACTTTTGAAACAGCTACCTTAATTTGGGCAGCTGGTGTTATGGGAGCAACTATTAAAGGATTGGATTCTGGTGAATTTGTTACCAAAGGAAATAGGCTCTTGGTTAACGAATTCAATCAAGTTAAAGGATTTGATACTGTTTTTGCGGTTGGTGATATAGCGTGTTTAGTGACTGAAGAGTTTCCTGAGGGCTTGCCTATGATGGCGCAACCGGCCATACAGCAAGGGGAGCAGCTTGGAGAAAATATACTTCGATTCATTGAGCAAAAACCCATGAAACCGTTTGTTTATAAAGATAAAGGCGCCATGGCAACTATTGGTAGAAATAAAGCGGTGGTAGATTTAAAACATTTTAGGTTTCAAGGTATTTTTGCTTGGTACGTTTGGATGTATGTACATTTGTTTTTCCTAATAGGTTTTAGAAACCGTATGGTCGTTTTTATTAATTGGGTATACAATTATATTAGGTTTGATAGGGAAGCAAGGTTGATTATTAGACCATTTAAGAAGAAATTGAAAAGGTGATATTTAAATTTATTAATAAAATACCATCTTCATTTAAGCATGTTTTTAATCTTTTTCAAAATCGATACTCACTGAATTCACACAATACCTAGTGCCTGTTTCTGTAGGGCCATCATTAAACACATGCCCTAAATGGCCACCACAATTGGAACAAACAATTTCGGTTCTAAGCATACCATGACTTTTATCCAAAACATAGTCGACCGTACCCTTAATGGATTTATCAAAACTCGGCCAACCACAGTGCGCATCAAACTTGCTGTCACTTTCAAATAATCTTTGACCACAGCCAGCACAGGTATAAATGCCCTTTTCAAAGTGAACATTGTATTTTCCGGTGTGTGGTCTTTCAGTTCCTTTCTGCCTCAGAATGCTATATTGTTCATCAGAAAGCTCTTTACGCCACTCGTCTTCTGTTTTATCTATTTTATATTTAGTCATTTTTCGCTATAAATTTTAAAGCAACACCATTAATGCAGTGACGCTTACCAGTTGTATTTTTCGGACCATCATTAAACACATGGCCTAAATGGCCGCCGCATGTAGCGCAATGTTCCTCTATTCCGTAATATTCCGAACCACCCGAAAAAGCGACATTTCCTTTTATTTCCTCATCAAAACTTGGCCATCCCGTACCAGAATCAAATTTGTTTTCACTTTTAAATAAAGGTGTGTTGCAGGCTTTACAAACATACACCCCTTTTTTATAGTTTTCATTTAACGGACTTGTAAAAGCTCTTTCGGTGCCTTCCGCCCTTAAAACATGGTACTCTAATGCTGAAAGCTGTGATTTCCATTCGGCCTCTGTTTTGGTGACTTTATACGGTTTTGATTGTTTTTTAGTTTCCTTTTGTGCATTCCCGTTACAACTTATTAGGCCAACAGTAATGAACAATAATATTATTTTTTTCATAGTAATTGAATTAGTTTTGTTTAGGTCGATAATATACGCCAAGCATTACGTATTTCAACAAAAAATAT
>NCDW01000150.1 GCA_002280395.1 Flavobacteriales bacterium 32-35-8 | reverse complement strand
AAGAGTATATAAATATAAAACAATGTGAAGGTTTACATTATCAAAAATGAAAATAAGATTGACTCAAATAAGAAAATGATGTGTGAAGTCTGATTAATAAAGGAATGTCATAAAAAAGACCTAAAACATAAAAAATTATATTTTAGGTCGGAAATGTATATTAATTGAGGTAAAAATTAGATACCACTTATAAAACTGCCATAAGGATCTTTGAATTGAGTGCCTTCTGCAAACCTAAATTTACTCAGCAATTTAAATTCCACCAAAGCCCAAAGGACAAATTCTTTTTCAAAATAGATATCATCTTTCTCGATATCGGGTTGATATTCTTTCAGCAAATCATCTAAAGGTGAAATAGCGTCCAACATCTTTTTGTATTCTTTATCATTGCTATCATCCAATAATTCAAAACCATCTTTCTGATTGAAAAACCAAGAGACAATATCATCATACGGGCTTTCTTCATCTTGTTTTTTAAGCTTACCTATTTTAGGGAAAAATTCCTCAAATAAGGTTTTAACAGCCTCACCTATTAAATTATAAGCGACCACAGCAGCGCCTTCTTGCTCGCCTTCATAAACCAATTCCACTTTACCAGTAATGGCTGGAATGATACCAACAAAATCACTTAAACGCACCGTGGTTGTTTCGTCCCCAGATTTTAAAGCACGTAATTCTGCCGTACTTAATAAATTTTCGAATGCCGTAATACTCAATCTGGCACTGACACCACTTTTGGAATCTATAAAGTCACTTTCTCTAGCCTCAAACACAATTTGTTCCAATAAATCTTTGGCTAAATCCGGTACTATAATGGATTGTTTCTGACTTTCCAAAACCTTCGCTTCTTGCTCCGTTATCAATCTTGCTGTTTCAATATCTGCTGGATAATGGGTTAAAATTTGAGAACCAATCCTGTCTTTTAAGGGTGTGACAATACTGCCTCTATTGGTATAATCCTCTGGATTTGCGGTAAACAAAAACTGAATATCCAACGGCAACCTCAACTTAAATCCCCTGATTTGCACATCGCCTTCTTGTAAGATATTAAACAACGCCACTTGAATCCTTGCCTGTAAATCTGGTAACTCATTAATAACGAAAATGCAACGATTCGCTCTTGGAATCATGCCGTAGTGAATCACACGATCATCGGCATAACTTAGCTTTAAGTTGGCCGCTTTTATCGGGTCAACATCACCAATAATATCCGCCACCGTAACATCGGGCGTTGCTAATTTCTCGGCGAAACGTTCACTTCTATGCAACCAAGAAATAGGCGTATCATCCCCTTTTTCTTTAATTAATTCTTTGGCATATCTTGAAATGGGCTGAAAGGGATCATCATTAATTTCTGAACCTTCCACTAACGGAATGTATTCATCCAACAAATTAAGCATCAGCCTTGCTAAACGCGTTTTTGCTTGTCCGCGTAAACCTAATAAATTGATATTATGTCGCGATAAAATAGCGCGTTCCAACTCTGGAATTACGGTGTTTTCATAACCATGAACACCTTCAAATGTGGTTTCTTTATTCTTTATTTTCTGAATGAGATTATCCCTCAATTCATCTTTAATCGATTTACTTTTATATCCCGAAGCTTTTAATTCTCCTAATGTTTTTATGTCTTTCATTTTATAGCTTTTGGCTGTTTGCCTTTGGCTTTTAGCGTCGTTATATTGATCTAAAGGCTAACACCTAAGGGCTAACAGCTAATTAATTATCCTCTAATTCTCTTTTTTCTATTCGTTTCGTAATCTTCAAAAATCATGTCGCCCAAACCTTTTAAGCCTGTGTAAAATGCCTTTCCTTGGTTGGCATGGGTAAATTCACGAACAAACCGCATTAAATACTCATCCTGCGCAATCATAAACGTTGTTATGGGAATATGCAAGCGTCTGGCCTGTTGAGCCATGGCATAACATTTATTGGTTATAAACGGATTTAACCCAACGCTGTCTTTATAATATTGTCCGTCTGGCATACGCACGCAACTGGGCTTACCATCGGTGATCATAAAAATTTGTTTGTTAGTGTTTCGCTTTCTGCGCAATAAATCCATGGCCAATTGCAATCCCGCCACGGTGTTTGTGTGATAGGGTCCCACTTTTAAATATGGTAAATCCTTAATTTCAACTTGCCAAGCATCGTTACCAAATACTAATATATCCAAGGTGTCTTTGGGGTAACGTGTGGTGATTAATTCCGCCAACGCCATGGCTACCTTTTTAGCTGGCGTGATTCTATCTTCACCATAAAGTATCATGCTGTGGCTGATGTCAATCATTAACACGGTGCTCATCTGCGATTTGTGAAGTGTTTCTTCAACCACTAAATCGTCTTCAGACAGATTGAAATCTGAAATCCCATGATTAATTTGGGCATTTTTTAAACTTTCAGTTACTGAGACTTTTTCCAGATTATCTCCAAATTGGTAGTTTCTAAAATCGCCTGTATGCTCGTCACCAATACCCGGACTTTTACTTTTATGATTTCCTTGGCCACTGCGTTTTATGTTCCCGAAAATTTGGTCTAAGGCTTGCTGACGAATGGCACGTTCGGTTTTTGCAGTGATGGTCGTGCCGCCGCTATTTCCATCAGAATCAATCTCTTCCCGAATGTAACCTTTCTTTTTAAGGTCTTCTATAAAATCGTCAATGGTATATTCTGAAGTGGTTAATTTGTACTCTTTATCCAATTCCCGCAACCAATCGATGGCTTCATCAAAGTCGCCCGATGTATGCGTAATTAGCTCCTTAAAAATTTCGAAAAGTGTATCGAAAGGAGATTTGTTTGGGGCTTCATATTTTTTAAATACAAAACCTTTCCTAGATGTATTTTTGTTTACCATAGCAGCATAAAAATACGCTATTTGACACCAAAAAAAGCCAAGGAAGTATTAAATTTTTCTATGATAAACCAAAGGAATGCTTATGGCAACTATTCTACACGCTTTAATCCTTCTAGATTATTAATCTTGATACGCTTACCAATGGTGGTTATTAAACCTTCTTTTTTAAATTGAGATAGCACCCTAATGGCTGACTCTACAGCGGTGCCAACAATATTAGCGAAATCTTCGCGAGACAGTAGAACACTTAATGTGCCATCTGGATTAGTGCCAAAGTTGTCATGAATATAAATGATGGTTTCAGCAAGACGCTGTCTCACTGTTTTTTGTGCCATATTTACAATGATATCATCTGCTTCTTTTAAATCGTGCGCCATTTCCTTTAAAACATCAAATGAAAATTTTGAGTTATTAAGTAAATCGTTAACAATTTCACTCTTTGGAATAAAACACAGTTCCATATCATTTAAAGCAGTTGCTTGTAAATTGGCGGTCTCGCCCGTAATAAGAGAGCGTTGTCCTAATAAATCGCCTTTTACTACAATTTTAACAATTTGGTCTTTCCCGTTAGAACTTAATTTTGACAACTTGCAAATACCATCTTTCACACAATACACGCCGTTTAGAGCATCGCCTTCCTCGAATATGACATCCCCTTTTTTTACAATCATGGATGTTTTGCAACCAGAAATTCTAACAAGCTCTTCTTTACTTAAAGATTTAAGCGCGTTAAATTGTTTTATTATGCATTGTTCACACTTGCCCATGCTATTTAATTGAGTTTTGAAAAATTCAGTGCTTCCTAAAATACTTTAGTGCAATATTAAAAAAGGCACGTTTTTATAATAACTAATGTCATTTGATGTAGGATGAAATAGTATTTTCTGGAAATAATTTAGATTTTTTGCCAGCATAGCTATTAAATTAATGTTTCTATCGTCCACAAATTGTTGTACAGCATCTTCTAAATGTGTGTTTGTTAAAAAATGGAAACTATGGACATAGTTACTAAAATAATCATCTAAATAATCCTTGTTTTTTTGTTGATTTTCATTCAATTCCACACCATTTCTATTAACATGCAGCACATTAACCGAGGCTTTATTGGTTTCAACAATATCAATGATGGGTTGTAATATTTCAGGTCGGTAAAAAATGGAGAAATCTGTTGGAAATGCAATTTCTTTAGGCACTTTGTATTTGGCATTTTCTGGAATAACCATTGTGGCACATTTCACCTTTGTAATAACATTACCAGCGTTACTGCCTATGGGAAGTTTTTTTAAATCGGTTGACCCCTTGGTTCCCATGACAATAAGATGAATCTTTTTTTGCGCTACCTGTTCCCTGATGGAGTTAATCATGTAATTACTATCTGAAACTGCAAAAAACCGATGATGGGGATTTTTAGGTAAGCTTTCTTGTATCCGTTTTATAGTGTCTTGCAAACGCTTTTTTGCGGGCAATGTCAATGTTCCAAAACTAACATCTTGATTTTGAACGGGCAATATACCAGATTCTACTAAAGTATGTTTTGTAGTAACATGCAATAAATAAAAATTGCATGATGATTTACTGAAAAACTGAAGTGCATATTCAATAGCATTCCACGCATTTTCTGAAAAATCTGTTGGTATTAAAATATTCTTCATGCCTATTATCTTGTAGGAACAAAATTAATGGCATGGCAATTAATGAAATATGACCGAAATCATAATTCTAGCTTAATTTCAATAAAATCAATTTATTTGTTGAAGTTTATGTATGTCTAAAATTTTAATATTCCTACCTTCAATCTCAATAATGCCCATATCCTTAAAACCGGAAAGGGTTCTAATCAAACTTTCTAATGCAATACCTGCGACACTGGCCAAATCGTTTCGCGAAATTCTAATGGCATCTTCGGGATTGCGGTTCAGTTTTTCAGCAAATTTCAATATGGTAGTTGCTGTTCGCTTCTTAACCGAACTATAGGCCATTTGCAATAATTGGTCTTTTACCAAAGTAAGATCGTCGGTGAGCAATTGTATAAGTTCTAAAGAGACTTTATGGTTACTGTTGAGCACCTCTTTAAGTTCGTTTTTTGAAATACCAATTAAAACGGCTTCCTGTATGGCCGTAGCAGTTTCTTGATAAGGAGTATTTTGGGTGAACGAAGTATAACCAAACAAATCATCTTCTTTATACAAAGCAGTGGTAAGGTCTTTTCCTTGCTCGTCTAGTTTATGGCATTTTATTAATCCTTTAGAAATCAAATAGATGTAATTGGAATTTTGTCCTTCACTATAAATTACTTCTCCTTGTGCAAAGTTTAAGGTTTCCCCATTGTCATCAAAAAAGTTTTTAAGATCATTAAGCGTTCTAAGCTCTTCATCATTTGATTCTGTTTTTTCCTCCGAATCATTTCTATCTTTTAAAATAGCCGACTTTGCCAAACGGCTTTCTATAGCGTTTATAAGTTCATCTTCTTCAAAAGGTTTGGTTATATAATCGTCCGCTCCCAAATCCATACCTTTTCTAACATCCTTACGTTCTGTTTTTGCCGAGAGGAATATAAAAGGAATGTGTTTGGTTTTTTCATTTCCAGCCAAGCCCTCCAACACACCATAACCATCAAGTTCGGGCATCATGATGTCGCAAATAATAATATCTGGCAAATTGTTTTTTGCCATTTCCAAACCAATTTTACCGTTTGGGGCCGTCATGACATTATAGTTAGATAGCTCTAATAATTCTGATGTATTTTCCCTTAAAATAACATCGTCTTCTATCAGCAATATGTTCTTCATTGTTTAACTGTATTTGGCATCGTAATTGTAAATTCGCTTCCTTTGTTTTCTTCACTTATAAAACTTATGGTTCCCCCCAAATTTTCCAAATGGCTTTTTACTATGTTCAACCCAATTCCTGTGCCTTGGGTGAGCAGCGCATTTTCGGCTCTAAAATAACGATTAAATATATTTTTTTGATCGGTTAT
>NCDW01000149.1:6032-7623 GCA_002280395.1 Flavobacteriales bacterium 32-35-8 | reverse complement strand
CAAAATTTTGCTGATTACTAAAATACTGAACACTGCTGACTAGCTTCTTGTCCAGCAATTAGCTATATGGTCGTTAACCATTCCTGTGGCTTGCATGTGTGCATAAACTACAGTGGAACCAACAAATTTAAAACCGCGCTTTTTTAAGTCTTTGCTAATAGCATCCGAAAGTGGCGTAGTGGCAGGAATGTCTTTGAGACTTTGGAGTTTGTTGTCAATAGGTTTGCCTTCTACAAAGTCCCAAATGTATTTGGAAAAGCTTCCAAATTCTTCCTGAATTTTCATAAAAGCAATAGCATTAGAAACTGCAGAATATACTTTGAGTTTGTTTCGAATAATGCCTGCATCTAAAAGCAATTCTTGGATTTTATCTTCAGAATATTGAGCTATTTTTTTGTAATCGAAATTATCAAAGGCTTTGCGGAAATTTTCTCTTTTGGATAAAATTGTGTACCAACTTAAGCCTGCTTGAAAGGTTTCGAGGATTAAAAATTCGAATAATGTTGGGTCGTCATAAACTGGAATTCCCCATTCTTCATCATGATATTTTCTATATAAATCGTCTTTTTCGCACCAGGCGCACCGTATTTTGTTTTCCATATTATTTACTGTGAATGTATTTTTCTATTATTGAACGTCCAAGGTATATTAGCGGAGTGAGTGAAATAGCAATGATTAATTTTACAAAATATCCAGTAAATGCTGAAGCAATATAATCGGAGGTGGAGATTTTTCCTGTCATCCAGAATGCAATTCCGAGAACGATAAAAGAATCGAACAATTGTGAAATTACTGTGGAACCTGTGCTTCGCAACCAAATCATTTTATTGCCGGTTTTGTTTTTAACAAAATGAAAAATACTAACATCTATTAATTGAGAAATCAAAAAAGCGGTGATGCTACCAACAATAATCCACAGGCTTTGACCAAAAACGCCATTGAATTGGGCATCCGTAACAAGTCCTTCTCCTTTTACTGCAGGAATTTTTAAGGCGAAGTACAATAATATAAAACAGTAGGCGATAAGACAGGCGGTAATCAGGGATAGTTTTTTAACTCCTTTTTGACCGAAATATTCATTGATTAAATCAGTAGTTAAAAAAACAATGGGCCAGGGTAGAATTCCAATACTCATTAAATAAGGTCCTATATAAATGAGTTTTCCGCCAATTAATTCGGCTACAACGGCATTGGTAATAAATATTCCAGCAAGAATTAGAAAAACGGTATCTTTTTTGGATTGAAACATACGTCTACATTTGATTCAACCAAATTTAGTTTTTTATTTTTAAAAACGGATTCTTTAGAATGGATGTAGGCTATATTTAAAGAAAAAAGTTCCACTTTAGAAATTTAAAATGGAACTTAATCATAGTCATGTTTAGGGTTTTTAGTTTGCTCTTACGCTTTTTCTATTTGAATGTTGTCAGGAAGTTGACCTAGATGTTGTAGTTTTATGCTGGCTAGTTTTTGCGCAATATTCACACATTCTAAGGCTTCTTTTTTATTTAATTTGCCATATAAAAATCCAGTCCAAAAAGCATCTCCAGCTCCAGTAGTGTCTTTAATGTTTTCGACAAAAAGAGCCTTT
>NCDW01000149.1:0-5927 GCA_002280395.1 Flavobacteriales bacterium 32-35-8 | reverse complement strand
TTGAATCAGATAATACCACTCCATTTTTTCCTTTTGTCAGGCAAATGGTTGCTGCGCCAAGTTTATGAAAATAATCAAAAATATAGTCGTCAGCTTTTGTTTCGTTAAATAATCGAAAACAATCATCATCACTCAATTTCACTAAGGGATTTGTAGCTAAATATTCAGCAAGTACCTCTTTAGCTTCGGCTCTATTAGGCCATATTTTTTCAGAATAATTCAAGTCAATACTGGTTTGTAAACCCAATTGATGTGCTTTTTTTGCTTTTTTCAGAATAGTTTCACGTGCCGGATTTTTACTTAGAGCAAAACAGGTCGTGTGGAATATTTTAGCACTTTCCAGTAATTTGTCAGGAACTTGTGAGTTCTCAATGTGATAGTCAGCTTGTCTGTACGGAATAAATTCTGGTGTTTCACTGGATTTAGATACAAAAATTACCGATGAAGGTTGCTGTTCTGTTTTTTTGATATAAGAAGTAATAACATGATTTTCGGTTAATTCTTCTACCATGAAATCGCCTAAACCATCTTTGCCACATGTAGCTACTAAGGCTGTTTTTAGTCCTAATTTAGCTCCGTTTATTGCTACATTCGTAGGTGAACCACCTAGAAAACGATGGTAATTTTCTATTTTAGAAATGGGTAAATTGATTTCATTGCCAATAAAGTCAATGAGTAATTCCCCAATACAAATAATGTCGATTGTCTTTTCCACTTTAAATTAGTAATTTAAAATTAGTAGTAATGCTTTGGTTTAACAGAATTGTTGCTGCGGCACTCCAGGCACAAAAAGGAACTCCATTTGGTTTCTCCGTTTCCGTATTGAAATTTTCGTAAAAACTAAATGCTTCTTTTTGATTGGAAATATTTATGGCATTTAGGAGGTCTTTGGCTTGCTCTTTTTGGTTTTTTGCAAGTAAGGCTAAACCATAAAAGCCATTCACCATAGGCCAGCTTCCTCCATTATGAAACTCATTTGGGTGGTTTCTAAATTCGTATTTGAAATTGTTTTTTAATAAGTTCCAGTCGGCATCTGTTTCTGTAATTGGTGGCCAGAAAGCGGGAATTAATTTTAAACCTTTTTTATTTCTAATTTTTTCAACATGTTGAATTGTAGCTTGCTGAAAGGATTCAGAACCAATATTTAAAAGTAGAGCCAATGAATTTGCGAAAGCGTCAAATTGTAATTTATAGCCAGCTGGTGAAAAGGAGCAAGGCATAAAATTGTCGAATTCGATTTCATTATAGGTTCTTTCGTGGTATTTTTCACCTTTTGAATTAGGAGTGAAATTGAGTTCTATTTGTTCTTTTATCTTTTCGATTTTAATTGCAATAGCATCATCTTTAACAAAATGATTGTAACTGCGAAGTGCCCAAATGCGAAGCAATTGATCGTATAAAACATAGCCATCTGTAATGTATTCGTCAGCCCAATTTCCAGAAAGAGGGACATACATAAGATGATTGTTGTTGAATTCCCAAGCTTCCATCAGCGATAAGCATTTTTCAATATTTGGTTTGTGTTTTTCAACAAATGAAGGCTCTTTTTTGTAAAAAGCATATTGGCAAATTCCAATAATAAACCAGGTGATTGCATCAACTCTTCCTGCTAATCCGCCATAGCTGACTTTTGTTTCTAAATCATTTGTCATCACATTAGAAGGAATAGTTCCGTTGGAATGTTGATTTTTTGCTAAAGTTTCTAATGTTTTTTCGAAAGTGTCAATTAAATCTTTTTCTCCTGAAGCTAATGCTGACAATCCGCAAATTACACCATCGCGAGCCCAGACTCTTTTGTAGTTGGAGATGTTTTGTGCACTTGCTAAAAATCCTTCCGAAGATGACGATTTTTGAAGTAATTCAATTGCTTTTATGTATGTGATATCAGTATTCATAATACTAATTTGGTTTTTTTACTTTAATTAATAATGTACTTAGGGAGCCTAATAATAATAATGTTCCTGCAAAAGTTATTGCCAAACGAGGATCGTTATTTAAGAAATTTTTCAAAACAAATCCAAAGGAAAGATTTTGGATAATCATTGGAATTACAATCATCATATTGATGATACCCATATAAACACCGTAACGTTCTTTAGGGATATTAGAAACAACCATGAGATAAGGAATCCCCATCATGCTTGCCCATGCAATTCCGTAGCCAATAATCACTGCAAAGAACAAATACTGATTTTGGATTATTGGAAAAAAGAAAAAAGAAATAGATCCCAATAAAAGACAAACAAAATGAACCATTTTAGGACTGTATTGTTTGGCTAATTTGGCTAAATAAAAAGCAACTGAAAAGGTAACTATAAAACCAAATGCACCTATCAAACCATTCCATTCGACTGCTTTTTCATAGCCTGTTTTATTAATTGGGGTAAGATTCCAAACGGATAAAGCAATACTTTTTGAGTTGTTTTGCCAAAAACACATTAACGCATACCACTGAAATAGATAAACTAAAAAGAGTTGCCACATTACTTTTGGCATTTCTAGAACAGCTTTATAGGTGTCTACAAATGGCGAAAAGATGTTTAATGGTTCTGACTTCATTTTTATTATCTCTTCTTCTGTTGGCGGGATTTCAGTTGTTTTTTTCATGCTCCACCAAATTGAGGATACAGAAAGCACTGCTCCAAGAAAGAAAGAGGCGTAAATCCAGTTGGGTAAATGTCCTGTATAGCCAACAAAAACAATTGGGAACAGAAACAAAGAAATATAAGATAAGAACTGACCAAAGCCAGTAAAAAAGCTTTGTGCCTGAAAACCTATGGGTTGCTGCTCTTCATTAAGTTTATCAGCAATAAAGGCACGATACGGTTCCATAGCTGTGTTGTTACCAATATCTAATATCCAAAGTAAACCTGCAGCCATCCATAGCGAACTACTAAACGGAAAAAGAAATAATGCAATGCTACAGATAATAGCACCTATAAAAAAATAAGGTTTTCTTCGTCCCCATCTTGGATGCCAGGTTTTATCACTCATTGCTCCAATTATAGGCTGGATTAGTAATCCAGTTAATGGTCCTGCTAAATTTAATATCGGAATTTGATCTGGACTGGCGTTTAGAAAATCATAGATAGGATTTACGGCGCTTTGTTGCAAACCAAAACTATATTGGATGCCAAAAAATCCGACATTCATATTTATAATTTGCCAAAAACTAAGCTTAGGTTTTGAGAAAGTCATAATTGTATTTTTTAAATTTTAAAAATCAATTCCTGTACTATAAAAGTACAGGAATTGGTAACCAACAACATTTATGAACTTAATTATTAAAATCGGTACGCAAGAGTCATAGAAATTGATCTTCCTGGCATAGGTCTGGCTCTTACATAATTTACTGTGTTTGCTGTAATGCTTCCTTCTTCAGCTTCTGTAATTGCTAACGTATTGAATAAGTTATTTCCAGATACATTTAGAGACAATCCTTTTGTAATTCCAACTTCAACAAATCCATTTACGATAACAAATCCGTCCATTACTAATTCATTAGAATCCTGAGTAAAGGCTTTAGTTTGACCAATGAAACTCAATCCTAAAGTGTTTTTGTTATTTAAAAATTTATAAGTTGGGATGAAATTATACATTAATTTAGGCTGTCTTCTTGGTTCGTTTCCATTGGTACTGCCTGAAGTAATTTCGGCTTTTGTATAGGTTAAACCACCACGTACGTTTAAATCTTTATTTACATTATAAGCTGTTTCTAATTCTAATCCGTACGATCTGTAGTTGTTTTTAATGATGCTGTTTGAAGTAGCTTCAAAACCACCTTCTTCGTCTGTTTTAGAGTGGAAAACAGTAGCGTATACATAACCAGCATTGAATTTTTGTTTGTAGCCAAATTCTGCTTGCGTTAAAAAGTCAAGAGAATTGATTTTATCTCCATCAAGATAATCTAATCCTGAGAATAAAATTCGATCAGCTTTTGCCGAAGCACCTTTACTTAATCTGGTAAATACCGATTGTCTGCTAGTTAAAAGGTAGTTCGCGCCTATGGTATAAGACACATAGTCATAATCATAATTTACTGGAGTTTCAGCGGTTGTGTTTATAGCAAAAACATTTTGTTCTGGTACTGAAATTACGCCATCATTGTTTATGTCATATTCAGTTGATGTTCCTCCTGCAAATGATCCAGATACTTTTCCTTTATCATAACGTACTCCTCCTTCAAAAGAAAGGTTGTCAGTTGCATCTACAGAAATATTAATATATGGAGCAGAAGTGTTGTATTGTGTATCATAGTTTCGGGCTAGATTTCCCCAAGCTGGAGTGCCATAAGCATATAATCCATTTTCAGATAATAAATTTCCAGATACATTACTTACGTTTATTAATCTAGGATTGTTATCTGATACTTCTTGTAAGTATGAATTCCATAGCCAAGACATAGAAATGTTTTGAATTGATTTGAAATATCCTGCTGTAATTCCAATTTTATCGAATTTTTTTGTAATTCTTAAATCATTCATGAAGTTACTCATGTCATTCAATTGGGAGTCAAACATGTGTATTCTTGATACTAATCCGTTTGGATTATTAAAAGCAGCTCTATTGTCAGCATAACTTAATGTAGCTCCAGTTCCAAAAGAATTGGCTATAGAAGCTGCAGTTCCTACTTCGGCAGGGAATGGAGAGATGAAACCACCGCTATTAGCCGAATAGCGTCCGCTTTCAGTTATTTTCCATCCGTTTTCTAAATCAAATTTAGCATTAACACCAATTGATTTTGAGATAGGATTCATTCCATCTGCTACTTTTTGTCTTCTTAAAGAACCATCTGCTCCCAATCCTACATTGTGATTTAAGTAAATCGATTGTAAAGCACCATTTTTAGCATCAAAACCAGAAATACTTCCCCAGTTTGGATTGTCATTTGTTCCTGACACAGCAACTGGCATTGGCATATATGCTGCTGCTCTATCATTTAAAAATTTGGTATAAACTGTTACTGAACCATTTTCAAATTCTTTTGTGATGTTAAATTTAAATTGTCCACCATTATTAGATGTCAATCCTGTTTTTCTAATTCCTTCTCCGGCTCTGTAAAAACCACCTACATGAAAATAAAGGTCTTTGCCAATTTGTGTTCCGTAATCTACATCTGTTCTAAAATTATTATAATCTAATCCAAAACTTGTACTAATATTTCCGCCTTCTGTTTTACCTGTTTTACTGATAAAATTGATAATTCCACCAGGAGAATTCGAAGATAATGTTGATGCCGATCCACCACGAATCGCTTCGATTTTGGCTATATTTCCATCAAACCTTGTAAAGATATCTGCTGTAGCAAATGCAATATCACCAAATAATAATACTGGAAGACCATCTTCTTGAATTTGTAAATATTTAGAACCACCAGAAGAAATAGGTACTCCACGTACTGAAATATTTGAATTTCCTTCCCCTCCAGAGGATTCTGAACGAATACCGGGTACGGTTCTAAATATCTCTGCAGTTGATCTTGGTGCTGATTGTGTAATTTGTTCGGTATCAAGTGAGGTGATAGAAACACTCGATTTAATTTTAGCTTTTGGATTTACAACACCTGTTACCACTACATCATCTAAAACATTTGCATCATCTGCTAGTGAAATATTTTGAACTGTATTTCCATTTATTTTTACATTCATTTCTACCGTTTTGAATCCCATATAAGAAGCGATGATAACTACCGTTTCGTTTTTAAGATTAGTAAAAGTATATTTTCCATCAAAGTCTGTAGCAATTGCTTTTGGAGTGTTTTTGATAGTAATGTTAACTCCTGGAATAGGAGAGCCACTTGCATCAGTTACAACTCCTGATAAATTTGAATTTTGAGAAAACGAGATGTTAACCAGCAATAATGCGATTAATAGCCCCATTTTTTTTAACAATGAATTCTCTGTTTTCATAGTTTTAATTTGTTTAGT
>NCDW01000148.1 GCA_002280395.1 Flavobacteriales bacterium 32-35-8 | reverse complement strand
AAAGCGACATTTAATTGTGTTTCCCATTCAAATGCAGAACCTAAACTATCTTCTAAATATTTATTGAAATGCTTGTTGGAACTTTTGCTGGTTCCTTCAGAAATATTTGAAGGTATTGACACGGAACATCTATTCATTTGATTCATTAATCCATAAGTTTCGTATTTAGGAAAACTTCTGGTAAGCTTGTATGATTCAGAAACAAGTTCCATACTTTCAATCCAAATTTTTAATTTTTTAAAATTGTGCATAATCAGATTAATAGTGTCTTTTATGTCCAGCGTCTTGGCTCTTGGTTCTAGCGTCTTGGTTCTTGATTCTAACTAAGAAATTCAAATATCCCACAAGCACCCTGTCCCGTACCCACACACATCGTTACAGCCCCATAATTACCTTTCATATGTTGCTTACGCATTTCATCAAATAATTGTACGGATAGTTTTGTTCCTGTACAACCTAATGGATGTCCGAGTGCAATAGCGCCACCATTTACATTCACGATGTCGTTATTAAGATGCAATTCCCTAATAACAGCAATGGATTGTGATGCAAACGCCTCATTTAATTCTATAAGTTTTAAATCCTCTAATTTTAAACCGGCTTGGCTTAATGCTTTTGGAATCGCTTTAACGGGACCAATCCCCATGATACGAGGTTCTACACCAACAGCAGCATAACTCACCAATCTGGCGATGGGTTCTAGATTTAGTTCTTTAACCATATCTTCACCCATGACCATGACAAAGGCTGCACCATCACTCATTTGTGATGAATTTCCAGCAGTTACAGAGCCATTGGCTGCAAAAACAGGACGTAGTTTTGATAATGCTTCAATACTAGTTCCAGCTCTTGGGCCTTCATCTTTAGTGACGGTGTATTTTTTTGTTGCTTTTTTACCGTTTTCATCTAAGTACGTTTCTTCAACTTCAATCGGCACAATCTGATCTTGAAAACGATTTTCAGCTTGAGCTTTTAAGGCTTTCATATGTGAATGATAAGCGAATTCATCTTGATCTTCACGAGAGACATTAAACTGATTGGCAACGGCTTCCGCAGTGTTTCCCATACCCCAATAATAATCTTCATGCCCTGCCTTTATCGTATTGTAATTTAATTCAGGTTTAAAACCAGTCATAGGGACAGAGCTCATACTTTCAGAGCCACCCGCAATGATACAATTTGCCATGCCTGATTGAATTTTCGCCACTGCAATAGCAATCGTTTCAATGCCAGAAGAACAAAAACGATTGACCGTCACTCCCGGAACATCCACGGAATTTAAACCAATAAGTGATATAAACCGAGCCATATTTAAGCCTTGCGCACCTTCTGGCATCGCGTTACCAACTATCACATCATCAATACGCTTGATGTCTAAATTGGGTAATTCTTTCATCATGTGTTGAATGGTTTCCGCACCCAATTCATCTGCCCTTTTAAAACGGAATACCCCTTTTGGCGCTTTGCCAACGGCTGTTCTGTATGCTTTTACTATATATGCTTGTTTCATTTTCTTTGGCTTTTTGCTGTTGGCCGTTGGCTTCTAGCTACTAAAATTGTTTATTAAAATTTGCCAATAGCTAAAGGCTAAAGGCAAATAGCTTAGTAATTTTAATTACGTAATGGTTTCCCTGTTTTTAACATGTGCTGAATGCGTTCTAAGGTTTTGCGTTCTGTGCATAAACTTAAGAAAGCCTCTCGTTCTAAATCCAGTAAATATTGTTCGGATACCAAAGTTGGCTCCGATAAATCGCCACCAGCCATCACATAAGCTAGTTTATTAGCAATTTTATGATCGTGTTCACTTATAAAATTGGAGGCTTGCATGGAATCAGTTCCGACTAAAAACATACCCAGGGCTTGCTTTCCTAGGACTTTAATATCTTTTCTTTTGATGGGTTGTGTATAACCAGTTTCTGCCATTAGCTTCGCATAGGATTTTGCGGTTGCTATTTGTCGGTCTTTATTAACAACTACGATATCTTTTCCTTGTTGAAGAATTCCCAAATCAAAAGCTTCATAGGCAGACGTTGATACTTTTGCCATGCCAATTGTTAAAAAGTATTCTTGTAGCGTATTTAATTCCACGTCACCTTTCTTAAACGTATCTTGAGCCCTTAATGTCAGTTCCTTAGAACCGCCACCACCAGGAATAACACCAACACCAAATTCTACCAAACCAATATAAGTTTCGGCAGCAGCGACGACTTTGTCAGCATGCATGGATAATTCACAACCACCACCTAAGCACATACCGTGAGGAGCTGATATTGTTGGAATAGAGGAGTAGCGCATACGCATCATTGTATCTTGAAAATATTTAATGGCAGCATTCAATTCATCATATTCCTGTTCAACAGCCATCATAAAAATCATACCTATATTGGCACCCACGGAGAAATTGGCTCCTTGATTTCCAACGACCAAGCCTTGAAAATCTTTTTCAGCTAAGTCAATCGCTTTATTGAGTCCGGCCAATACATCGCCACCTATGGTATTCATTTTAGATTGGAATTCGCAATTTAAAATACCATCCCCTAAATCTTCTATAACAACGCCTGAGTTTTTAAAGACTTCATTGGATTTTCTAATGTTATCAAGAATGATGAAAGCATCTTGGCCAGGAATTTTTTCTTGGGATTTCTTAGGAATATCATAATAATACGTAGCGCCTTCCTTGACAGAATAAAACGATTTATTTCCTGAGGACAACATGTCGTTAACCCAAGTAGCAGGTTCTAAACCTTCAGCTTTCATTATGTCGATACCTTTTTCTACACCAATGGCGTCCCAAATTTGGAAAGGGCCGTGTTCCCAGCCAAAACCAGCCTTCATGGCATCATCAATTTTATATAATTGGTCACTGATTTCTGGAATTCTATTAGAAACGTATGCAAAAAGAGCAGCAAACGTTTTTCTATAGAAATCACCAGCCTTATCTTTTCCTGATACTAAAACGTCGAAACGATCTATAACTTTATCAATGGTTTTTGTCAATTCTAAGGTGGCAAATTTTGCGGATTTTTTATCGCGATATTGTAAAGTATCTAAATCGAGTGTTTTAATATCTGCACCTTCTTTTTTATAAAAGCCTTGTCCCGTTTTACTTCCCAACCATTTATTTTTCATCATGATATTGATGAAATCTGGAAGTTTAAAAAGTTCTAAACGCTCATCATCTTTGCAGTTTTCCAAAATACCATTGGCGACATGCACCAACGTGTCCAATCCAACAACATCAACGGTTCTGAATGTGGCGGATTTTGGCCTACCAATAACAGGCCCCGTTAATTTATCAATATCTTCAACCGTTAAATTCAGGTCTTTTACCGCATGAAACAAACTCATAATACTAAAAATACCAATGCGGTTTCCTATAAAAGCGGGCGTGTCTTTGGCAACAACCGACGTTTTTCCTAGAAATTGTTCTCCATAATTATTTAAGAAATCTAAAACTTCAGGAGACGTTTTCGGGCCTGGAATGATTTCAAATAATTTTAAATAGCGTGCCGGATTAAAAAAATGGGTGCCACAAAAGTGCTTTTGAAAATCCTCACTACGTCCTTCACTCATAAAATGAATCGGTATTCCTGAGGTGTTGGATGTTATTAAAGTTCCTGGTTTTCTGTGTTTATCAAGTGTTTCAAAAACCTTCTTTTTTATATCCAAACGTTCTACAACCACTTCAATAATCCAATCGGCATTAGCAACTTTAGAAATGTCATCTTCTAAGTTTCCTGTTGTAATTCTACTGGCAAACTTTTCATGATAAATAGGAGAGGGTTTCGATTTTAAAGCATTTGTTAGAGAGTCATTAACCAAACGATTTCTAACAATGTTACTTTCAATGGTTAACCCTTTTATTTTTTCGGCATCATTAAGTTCTCTTGGAATGATGTCTAAGAGTAACACATTCACACCAATATTTGCAAAATGACATGCAATGCCACTTCCCATAATACCAGATCCGATAACTGCAATGTTGTTAATGACTCTTTTACTCATAATCTTTATCTATACTTATTGATTGTAAATTTTTTTATTTGAAACCATGTGGTTTATCAGTTCAGATACTTCATAAAAATGCTTTAACTTTTCCTCTGGAACATTATTTTTTATGGCCTCGTTAAATGCAAGTACCTTTTCTCTAGAAAACGCTCTTTTTTCTCTTCCAAAATCCGTTAATGTAATGATAACGCCTCTACCATCTTCAGGGTTTGGTTGGCGTTCTATTAAGCCATTTTGTTCCATGGTTTTTAATATTCTGGACAAACTGGTAGCTTCCATACCCATTTTGGGTCCTAATGCTGTTGAAGGCGTTCCTTTATCTGGGTCGATGCTTAATAGCGTGAAACCTGTTGCCATAGTACTGCCAATTTTGGACGCTTCTTCATTATACATTTTTTGGACTGTTAACCAAGTGGTTCTTAATACATAATCGATTGTTTTATCTTTCATCTGCTATAATGGTTGGTTTTTATAAATCAGATGTCATATCTTAATGACGTGCATATGATTTTTACATACCCATCATTCATTAATATCTGGTTCGTTATTCCAAATATACAAAAACATATTATGCATGCATAATATGTAAAGTAAAAATAAAGTTAAAAAAAAACCACCCATTAAACGGAGTGGCTTAGAAAATGATTTATTGATAAATCTTATTGTAAAGATGTATGTACTTTTCTTTAATATACTTTCGTTTCATTTTCATGGTTGGGGTTAAGTGACCCGCATCAATAGACCAAACATCAGGGGTCAATTCAAATTTTTTGATTTGTTCCCATTGTCCAAATTTTTTGTTGGCTTCATCAATTTCTTTTTGAATTCTTTCAATAAGTTGAGGATTCGAAATGATATCGCTTTTAGAATTAAATGTAATACCATGTAATTTACCCCATTTTTCAACAAAGTCGAAATTGATTTGAATTAAAGCCGCAGGCATTTTTTCGCCGTCACCTATCACCATGACTTGTTCTATAAAACGTGATTGTTTTAGTTGGTTTTCAATAATAGAAGGCGCTATGTATTTACCTCCAGATGTTTTGAACATTTCTTTTTTTCTGTCAGTTATTTTTAAAAAACCATCAGAATCTATTTCCCCAATATCCCCAGTATGAAAATAACCATCAACTAAGACTTCAGCTGTTTTTTCAGGATCTTTAAAATACCCAAGCATTATGTTGGGACCTTTGACAAGAATTTCACCATCCTCAGCAATTTTAACTTTTACATTATCGATGATTTTACCTACGGTTCCTATTCTAAAACCCCCTTGCCTAACATCGTTAACAGATATAACGGGCGAGGTTTCGGTTAGTCCGTAACCTTCCATAATAGGTAATCTTGCAGCTGCAAAAACCCTTGTAAGTCTTGGTTGTAATGCGGCGCTACCAGAAACCATGATATCTAGTTTACCACCAAGAGCTTCTTGCCATTTTTTGAATACTAAGGCGCGAGCTATTTTTAATTGTAGCTCGTACCAAACCCCATTTTTGCCATAGGGCTCGTATTTTAAGCCCAAGTTAAGTGCCCAAAAGAATATCAGTTTTTTGATGCCTTTTTGTTCGTTTCCTTTAGCAACAATTTTGTCATACACTTTTTCGTATAGCCTAGGAACCCCAGTCATAACATTAGGCTGCACTTCTTTTACATTGTCGCCCATTTTCTCGATAGATTCTGCAAAATAAATCTCAACACCACAGTATAGATATAAATAAAGAATCATACGTTCAAAAACGTGACATACGGGAAGAAAGCTTAAGGCTTTGGATTTTCCATAACGAAAAGGTACGCGTTTTTCACTATCCAATACATTTGATACTAAATTGTTATGGGATAGCATGACACCTTTGGGTTTTCCGGTAGAACCAGATGTATATAATATAAACAAGGGGTCTTCTGCATCCATTTCCTCCGCCGGAAAATGAACCTTGCCCTCCTGTTCCACCTGGTGTTCTT
>NCDW01000147.1 GCA_002280395.1 Flavobacteriales bacterium 32-35-8 | reverse complement strand
TCTATCAGGATAAATAAATACGGCATCTTGAACCAAAGTCACCAATTCTACTTTTTGAAGGTTGGAGCTGGTATCAAATTCAATATGGTCTGTATACAAATATTTGCCTTCTGGATTTGGGAAATTGTTAATATCAATAGTGGTTTCGACAAAAATAAACATGCTATCTTTGGCTAAAATCTCTACATTTTCAAAGACTTTTCCAGCCATGCCATCCACATTCAATCGGTATTGAGAGGCTTCGCCCAAACCTAATTTCACTACGGGAATGACAATATTTTCATTGCTTCTATTATAGACCTTTAAATTGTAGGTGCTTGAGCCAATGTTGGTAAAAACAGTATCTAAATACACGGTATCTTTAGAAAATTCTAAACTGCCCGTGCTTGCAGAGAATTCAAAATCTTTTCGGCAAGAACTCCAAAGCATTAAAAAGATGATGGTGAGTGAAAAGTATAGATACCGTTTCATTTAAAAATGATAAGTTTTATAGGCTAAAAATATAACTTTTGAAAATGAGAACGCGCATCCATCCTCATTAATTATTCAAATAATTCAGAAATCTCTTTGGTAATTCTTGTAGGGCGTTTTGTTTCGGCATCTATCAAGCACCATTTGGTTTCAGAGGTTGCTAAAAGTGTGTTGGTGGTTTTGTTGGTTATTTCAACAACGCGATGGCACACAGCCCCTTTATATTTTGGCACATAGGTTTTTACATGGATTTTGTCACCTAAAAAAGCGGAATTTTTATATTCTATAAAATGCGTGGTTAATACCCAAAAATATCTTTTTAAAATAGAATCCGTAGCATTTCTTTCCCAATGTAATTTAGCAACATCTTGTACCCATTGCACATAATGTACGTTATTTACATGCATGAGATCATCCAAATGTTTTGCTTCAACAGTGATAACAGTTTCGAATATTGGCATTTTCAATTTTTAAGGCACTAAAATACTTTTATTTTGTATATTACTGAATATTTAGTTGAATTATATAAAGTTTGATGAAAATGATGTAATTAGCTATTATTCTTTAAAATTTACTTTTGTAATGTTTAATAATTAAAAACGCAACCAATGAGAAAATCAGTTATTTTATGTTTAGTGATGCTATCTTTAGTATCATTCTCGAACCCGGTAATGGCTTCTGAAAAAGAACCCATGCCAATCAATTCAGCAACAACCAATAAAGTAGAAGAAATTCCGGCAGATGTTCAAATTTTATTGGATCGTTTGGAAGCGATTAAGGCGATGGATAAATCGGAATTGAAATCTGCCGAAAGAAAAGAACTTCGTGCTGAGGTTCGTGAGATTAAGTCAACGCTACGCGCCAATGGAAACGGTCTTTATATTTCTACGGGCGCTATCATCATCATTTTATTGTTGATCATCATTTTATAAAAATCTCTTTAAAATAATATATCACATTGAGCGTAGTCAAAATGCTTAGTTAATAAGGTTTTCGACTGCGTTCAAACTGATATTCAAGTTCGTTTATTAGAAAGCTACGTAAATTGTAGAAAATCACTTATTTTATAACATGCGTTCCGTTAGATAATTCCACAAAATACACTGAACATTCTTTTTTAAATTGCTCTTTATAAGCTTTGGATGTGCTTTCTGTAAAATCTTTAATAGCATGTTTTGCCACCAAATTAATGGTACAGCCACCAAAACCACCACCCATCATTCTTGCTCCCAATACGTCTTTATTTAATTTGGCTTGATCTACTAGAAAATCCAATTCCTCGCAACTGACTTTATATTGATGTTGCAGTCCGTTATGCGACCCGTAAATGAGATTTCCTAAAGTCACTAAATCACCATCTTCAATCGCTTTTGATGCTTTTTCGGCCCTGTTATTTTCTTGGATGACAAACAGTGCTTTTTGATAATTTTCGGGAGTAACTTGACCTTTTATTTTTTCTAAATCTGTTTCCGTAGCATCACGTAAGGCTTTGATACCTAGTAATTTTGAAATATGTTCACAAACTGAACGCCTATCATTATAAGCGCTATCCGATAAACTATGTTTTACATTGGTGTTAATGAGTACGAGTTGGTGGTCTTTAAAATCAATTTCATAAGGCTTCGATGCCACTGTTCTGCAATCCAATAATAAGGCATTGTTTTTAATACCAAACATACTAGCGTATTGATCCATAATACCACAGTTCACGCCCACATAATTATGTTCTGCTTTTTGTGAAATATGAATCATCTCGTGTTTGGATAAACCTAAATTGAAAAGTTCATTTAAACCAAAAACCACACTATTTTCAAGTGCTGCGGAAGATGACATGCCAGAACCAGCGGGAATATCGCCTTTAAAAACGAGGTTGAAATTACCAACTATCTTATTCTTTTTTTGAATTTCAGCAATTACCCCAAAGACATAATTTTCCCAGCTGCCTTGTTTGGAAGGTTTTAGGGTTTCTAATGAAAATTCAATAGAACTATCCATATCCAAAGCATACGCTGTGGATTTATCAGAGTCACTTTTTTGAAAAGCGGCAACAATGCCTTTATTTACTGCCGCAGGAAATACATAACCATCATTGTAATCGGTGTGTTCGCCAATAATATTGATTCTACCTGGGGAAAAAATGAGTAAAGGGTCTGTTTTAAACGTGTTGATGAATGCGGTTTTTACATCATTTATTAATTGGATATTCATTACTGTTCTGTTTTAGAGGATTACTTCATTAAATAATCCCATTTTAATACGTTTCTTTTATCGAGTCGAGCCATTGTTTTTAAGAATACCAAAGCTGTTATGAGGGCATCTCCAATGGAAGTGTGCCTATCTGCCATAGAGACGTTCAGTTCTTTGCACAAATCGTCTAAAGTATAATGTTTTTTTAAATTCTCACGGTAAATAATATGCTTCGATTTAGAAAATAAAACGCCCGTGTCTATAAAGGCGTTTTTTAATTTTCCCAAACCGTGCCTTAAAAGCATCTCGTTTACCATGCCATAATCGAAACCAGCATGATGGGCGATTAAAATATCATTTTTTATATAGGCTAAAAAACGTTGAATGGCCTCTATTTCCGAAATTTTCTCCAAATCACCATCTTTTAATATTCCATGGATTTTTACCGTTTCAGGATTGAAAACATCTTGTTTTATGTAGATTTCGAATGTATTGTTTGTTTTGATGGTTTTATTGATAATCTCAACGGCACCAAGGGATAATATGCGGTCTTCTTTTTTGTTGAATCCAGTTGTTTCGGTATCAAAAGCAATAAATCGGGTTTCGTGGATTGGTTTTTTGATTTTCTTATCAAACCCGTCTACATAATTTTTCCAGAATTCTGGATGATTATCATTATATTTTTTACGATACCAAGGCCACTGCATAGATTAAAAATTTGCTAAATCAAATCGTAATTTAAGAGCTTCTTGAATATCGTGAAGTGGTTTAAAACAACGTTTCAGTTTTAATTTTTCTTCTTTGGTCAACGCTTCTAAGTCTATCAATTTTCCAGAATCGTTATGAAGAATACCTTGTTTGGTCTTGAATTTTAAAAGGGCCTTAAAGGCATAGGCACACGATTCATAAAGTTCTTTGTTGTTGGGTTCCAGTTCCGCCATTTTTTCAAAACGTTCATAGGTATTGTTAACGCCTCGTACTTGTTTGCTTAAAATAAGTAAACGGGCGGCATCAATTAATGGCATTAACGCCCGGTACTTTATATTGAACAAGTCTTTTTGTTCGCCATCTTGTTCTACTAAAAACTGCTTAAAGAATCCGAGGGGTGACGGATTTTTAAGTGCATCTCTACCTAAAAATCTAAAGAACACAGCTGTTTTGCTAAGCGTGTCGTAAATACTATCCGTTAATTCATTGGCAAGCTTTTGGTTTCCATAAATATGGCTGAAATCAAAAAAAATGGAAGATAACAGTATGGCTTTTTCATCTGTATTTAGAATCCAATCCTTGAATTGGGTTTTCCATTCGGAAATGGATTTACACCACGCCGGGTTGCTCGCCATCATATCGGCTTCACAATATTCAAATCCGACTTTGTTTAAGGATTTGCTGACTAGTTTTGATAACTCTAAAAAATAATTTTGGGTCTCTTCGTATTTATCTGCTGCAACATCTTCAAAAACCAAAGCATTGTCTTGGTCTGAAAACAATAATTGCTCTTTTCTGCCCTGACTACCAAGTGCTAACCATGAAAAAGTGACTGGCGGCGGTGTCGGCATTTTTTCTAGGGCAATTTCTATGGCTTTCATAGTTACTGCATCATTTATTTGGGAAATGATGTTGATGATGTGCGTTAATGGAATATTTTGATCTAAGTAGCTCACTAATAATCCATTGGCTTTTCTTCTGGCAGCTCTTAGTGTTTTGGTTCTGCTTGCTCGTTTTATGTCTTTAAGAATGGCCGTTGGATTATTTCCTAAGGCAGCAATCACATCGTGGTTAGTTAAAACACCTACGAGTTTGGAATTTGGTGTGCCATCTTCCGTAATGCACAAATGTCCAATGTTATATTTTATCATTTTTAATTGGGCATCGGCAACGGTTAAATCTTTTTTTTCTGAAATAACTGGGGAAGACATGATATTGGTGACGGCGGTTGTGATTGGAAACAAGCCTGTAGCGATTTTATTTTTTATATCGCTACTTGTAATAATGCCTAATGGATATTTGTTATCGTCCACAACAATCATACAGCCAATTTTAAATTCGCTCATTTTTATGGCAGCCTCTTTTAGTGTGCGTTTTCTTTGCAACAAACAGGGTTTTTAGTATAATTTGCCGTTTGAAAATTTGCAATGTCTTGTGATGTGTTTGGCAAATAATCTACAAATATTTTAGTATTTTCTTCAGCAGTGTAAGGGTCATAGGCATTTGAGGCAAACGATGTGATTAAATACTTATGAACCTTGACGTTGTTTTTTGTCACCGACTGAAAAATATCTATAGGAATGGCATATACAATGGATTCTTCATTGGCAATGGCGGTAAGTTTGTAGTTTTCTTTTATTATTAATGGGCGTACACCAAAAATATCGCCTGCATCATTAATGTTGACCATGTGCTGATTGCCATCAGCATCATGATGATATAAACTAACGCCCCCATTTCTAACAATGTAAAAATACTCATGAAAAGACTCGTCCTTTTTATAAAGTGTGTCCCCTTTTTCTAGGTAAATAATATTAACCTCGGTAGCAATTTCAAGAAGGTGTTTTTCTTTCAAAAGATTAAAAGGAGGAAAGCCTTTTAAAAAATCGCTGATACGTTCTGCAATGGAATTTTTCATAAAATAAGTTTACTTCACATGAAGGCAAACAGGTATTTATATCATTTTAAAATCCAATAATAAGTTGCCTTCAATAGCAGCTTGTAAATGGTCGCCTTTAAAAGTGGAGCCAGCACCAATAGCTGGTGTTCCCGTAAAAATAAGATCGCCGGGCATTAAGGTCATGTATGAAGATACAAATGCGATAATCTCACTAAAGCTATAAATCATGAAACTGGTATTTCCAACCTGTTTTTGTTCACCATTAATCAGCAAATCGAAATTGATATTGTTTAAATCCGGAAAATCTGAAACTGGTTTAAACGACGACACAGGTGAGGCACCATCAAAACCTTTAGCTAACGCCCAAGGCCCTTTATCGTTTCGGCTTGCTGTCAATACGTCTTTAGCTGTAAAATCAATGCCTACACCAATCTCTGATATATAGGAATCGGCATCTTTTAGAGTGATATTTTTACCTTGTTTCCCGATTTTGATAACCAATTCTACTTCATAAATCAATTCTTTGGTAATGGCTGGAAACTCAACGTTTTTATTGCCGGTAACTAATGTGGTATCCGCTTTTAAAAATATGGTTTGAAAACCTGTTTTTAACGCGTTTATTTCGGCCTTATCACTCACATAATTTTTACCAATGCCTATAATTTTCATGATTAAATTTTTAGTATGTTGATTTGTTTTTGAATGCTTAAAAGTAATAAATATATATGCCAGATTCACAAGTAGTTATAAACAGAACTAGGGCCAC
>NCDW01000146.1 GCA_002280395.1 Flavobacteriales bacterium 32-35-8 | reverse complement strand
AACAGTATTCAAAATAAACCAGTAACATCAAAAAATACTTTTGAGGAGCAAGTCTGAATATTAAAAAGACAATAATGGTTTGATAATTGATAAACAGATAAATGAGTAAGATTACATGTCAAAATATATATGTAACGAATTTCATTAGCCAATAAAATTGAAACATCAACAAAATTGCACAAGATTTGTGTAATTAGAAACCAAATCTGAAAGGTTGGTTAACTATTGAAAAATAAACACTATAATAATTAATAATATGAAAAACTTTAGAAGCAGCTTTTTTTAAAATTAGCTTGTTATTTTTATTGGTTTCATTTAAGAATGCAAATAATAAATCCGATCTTGGAATGATACTTTGTAATGGAAAAAACCTCTTAAAAGATTCCCAAAAAGAAGGTGATGCAAAATACAAAGTAGAGAATAGGAATTAATGAATGGTATTCCAGCTGCATGCCTAATCGGTAATGAAAAGCATCAAGAATGTCTTTTATGTACATGCCATTGACGACTCAAATGAAACTAGAAAAAAATATATGGGCGAGTATCAGGAATCAGACCGATAATCTTGACAATAATCCAAAAATAATGAATCAGTTTTAAACCGAAATAAATTGACTTTCCAAGAAAAAAGGGAAGATTGGAAATCGCTATGGGATGGTAAAACCACGAAAGTTAGTGAGGTGCAAAATTGGACGAATTTCCTAAACAAAGTTGGGAAATAAAAAATGAAATTCTAACCGTATTGGCGAGTGATGAAGCTGAATCTTCTGGAGGAGAAAACATTAATTAATAAGATAATTATGGGAATTTTGAACTCAAAATTGATTTATAATAGCCACAGGCCTCAACAGCGGAATCATATTTATGTATACACTGATTTAAATAGGGGAGAAGGTTTTACTACAGTACAGGAATATCAAATTCTTAACGACGAACACCATCCTGATACCAAATTAGACAATCACGAAGGGAGCTGAACCGTAGCTTCTCTTTATGATTTAGTTAAAGCCGATGAAACCCCATTCGCCTAATTGGCAAATGGAATACCGCTTGAATTATATCTAAAAACAATCATGTTGAACACCGGTCGAATGGCAGGAAAGTATTGGAGTATGAACGAGGATTACAGCTAAAAAAACTAAAAGTTTATTATTAATAAATATAAATGACAAACAATTTCTTATATAAAATCAATATGCTAATTAGCGATCTTTTTCTAAATGATATCTATAGGTTAGCATGTATTTAATTTATATGCTATCATATTAAATCAACAATATTAAACTTGAATATTTATGGAAATTAAATACACCTTTTTATACACCATTCTTCTTGCTTCCATAAGTTTTGTTGTAGAGAGTCAAGTTCCTCCCAATAATATAAACTTTGTTAGGCAAGGAGTAAAAAGAATGATATTTGATGATGACCAAAGAATTCGATTAGCAACGCTTGAACCTAAAAATACTGTTGGGTTTTTCGTTATGCACCCAACGAAACATTATTTTACTTCACAGTCCGATGTTCTCATCAATGATGACAAATTAGTAATCCAATCTGAAAATGAGACCCAGACAAGCATTTGGTTTGGCGGCTTTAATCCTTTTTCAACCTATTCTATCGATTTAAATTCTACTGAAGGAAATGGAGAAGTTGGCTTAGAATTTTCTGATACTAACAACAAAGAACAGTTGTTCGTAAAGATTGGGTTTCATGATTCTATTCTAACTGGAGTAACGCTTAGGGTTGTTAATGAAATAGGATTAATTGTCGACAAATCGATTGCCGTAAATGTTAAAAAAGAGGCAAAAATAAAAGGTAAAATTATTCTCCAAATGTTAGGTAGTGGTCTTACTGTGTTTTTACAAGATGAAGGTTTGCCTAAAGTAATTGGTCAGAGTGACTTTAATACTTATATTGATTTGCGTAATAAATATTATTTACAAAATTTTCAGTCACAACTTTTTGTGCAATTAAAGGGTGGACAGGTGCAAATAAAAAAAGTTGAAATGAGTTTTAGTACAGGAGTTGGCTTAGCAGACATAAGAGCGATTACTTATGAAAATGGGGATCCCTTTCTTGATCAAGGTAAACTTTGGTATACAATGTCCATACGTGGGAGGGGCTTGCCTCACCATTTACAAGGGGTTTTTAGTATGAATCCCACAATTTTTGATGTTAAATTGGAAGGGGTCATATTATTTGATCGTAATGATGGTTTATTAAGAAATGAAATAGCTTCCCATATTTTTTATGATAGAGAAAACCAAATATGGAGAGGGATAACAACGGGGTTTAGTGCTTATGCCAATCCCGAAAAGGAAAAAAAACAACTGCTTACCATTGAGAGTAATAGAGATCCCCGTTTTGGCTTCTCTATTATGAAAGCTTCACCATTTGGGATGGTAGGAGATATCGAAGACCCACATGTAATATTTGATTCTGATGAAAAAAAATGGCGAATGTTAGCCTGTGAGAACCATGATGGTTATAAAGCTATTGTTTTGGAATCGGATTATTGGAATAAAGATTATAAACGCATCACTGGACCGGTTAAGTATAACTCTACCGGAACTTCAATTAGTAAAATTGGAAATACTCGATATTGTTTCTCTGGTAGTTCGGAACGAAAAATTTATATTTATACCTATCCTGATCTTAAAGAAATAGGGAGTTTAAAAATGAATCTACCCCCATGGAACACATCTACTGGAACGAGGGTATGGCCTAATGTCATACAATTACCTGAGGGTTATCCTTTTCAATATATAGCATTGATGATGGACAGGTTAAACTATCCTGGGCAGATGGAGCCACATTGGTCTTATGGGTCGATTTATCTTTATCATGGCTATAATGACTAGTTAAATTATTAATGCGGAAAATTTTAGTATGCCGTGTTGTAATCATTGTTAATTTAAGGTGGTTTTTTATTAATGTTTTACCTGACAGGATCATAAAAAGCAATACATTATTTTAATTTTAAAGTACTCCATGTATAGGATTCATAACTAATATTATTTGAAATACCGTCTATATAGTTGCCATTTCCTTTTTCAGAAAGTTCTAAATTAAATCCAATGCGCGAATTTAAAGCAGGTTTGCCACCCATTAAATCCCATGGTATGGCTATTTCTTGAGTATAACCTGAACCAGTTATTTTGGTGGCAAGAGTAATGCCTGTATTTCCATTTACTTGTTCCCAAACTTTGTTATTACCTTGGTAGAGAACCATCTTATTCCCTGAAGAAAGGAATAATTTATATATGTTTTTTCCAGGAGCGACTAATGATCTATTAGTAGGATCTAGATACCATATGGTACCATCATTACTTTCAATAGTTCCGGCTTGGGAAACTACATTAGTATCTGTGATTTTTGATACTAAATATAGATTTTCGTTATCATAAAAAATGTTTGCTCTTAATCGAGTATTGCTTTTATGTCCTATAAAAATGGGTAGTGGTGTATTCCAAATACTTTCATTTTCATTGCCATCAACTGCTATTGTTACATTATTGGCATTAATTTCTGGAATAACATGGCCTTTTATCATCCATACTTCACTTTGGTTGGCACTAGATAAACCATGGGTAGATGTCACAGCAATTACAGTATCGTCATTTAATACAGAAACACTATTCCAAAGACCAGAAAAATTTGAAGGAATATTAAAAGGTTCTGTCTTCTTAGTGAAATTATAAGCATTATTGTCTCCAATGGTTACTTTCATAACGCTATGTTGCAAGTCGTTTCCAGCACGGTTTTCAGCCCCTTGGTAAGATAAAATAGTTTCCCCAGTGCTTAGTTGGTCTAAATAAGGTGCTCCTGCATAGATATTATTTGCTATAGGCTCTAATAATGCATAATCTCTTTTGGAACTAGATCCATCTATTACACTAGGCCAATTTTCTGAAATGCTGCTTCTAATGGTATATGGTTTGAATGTTTGTGTAAAGTTGTCTTCTATTGAAAAAACAATGTCCTCGGTATTATTTAAAATTATTGGCGATGGCATACCATCTCTTTTGCCTATTCTAAAGCTTATGGGTTGAGGGGTTGTTGTCCAAGTTAGACCCCTATCTTGTGAACGTAAAATAGAGATATTCTGTTCATTTGATGACGTGTAAATAGATTCATTAGAGAAGAATAATTGAATTTCACCATTAGGAAGTTGAATTGCTGCGGGCTCCCAGCAACCATCTTCAAAACTATAGCTTGCCTCAAATAATAATCTATCATCAATCCAGGTTACACCACCATCATAACTTTTTATGGTTTTAATGGCAAACTTTTTACTAGTATCTGTATTAGTATTTGAGGGTCTTGGGTTATAACATATCAAAATACTATTATCATCCAATTGTAAAATATCAGGGGTTGCCATATTTACGCCATTTACTTTACTGAAAACAATTTTTTCTGCAGACCATGTAACTCCTAGATCTGTACTCTTTCTAACGGCAACATTCCCTGCAACCTCATATACTGCCATGAGAGAGTTGTCATTTAATTGGATAACTCTAGAATATATACCCGATGAAATTTTGGTTTGGGAACTATAATTCCAATTTAAGCGGATACCTTCCTTTGGAGTTTTAGATTCAATATTTTCAACGACAGGATCGGGATTAGGGTCGGAGTCTGAACTATTATTATCTTCTGAGCTACAGCTTATGGATAGATAAGAACCAAGTAGTAAAACTAATATTAAGTGTAATTTGCTAGTTTTCATATATATTTTAAAATTTTAGTTTGTTGTTTGGGTTTTTTATGGGCTGAAAAGTTTCTGAAAATAAAATTTTTGAGAAAAGAATATAATCACCCTTTGATTTCATGCTATCCATCTTTTTTTGTTTTTTATTTAACCTGCATTTTAATTGTTTTATTCTTTGGACGATGAAATAGTATTAAGAAATAAAAACTCTTGTCTTAAGAATTTACCATAAATAACATTCATTTAGTTTACAGAATTAAGTAATCTTGTTTCTTAATTAACATAAGAAATGTTAAACTCACTGTTTTTGAATAACCAGCATTCGCTGTTCATAACACAACCAAGTTGTCTTCTTTATTAACCTTCAAAATATTTATTAGAGGTTCACTTCTGATGTTATTTTTTTAATAAGTTCTGTTTCCTCCTTTTTATAAGGCATTCCATCTTTTCTAAAAACTTCATGAAACCAAATTTCAGGCTCTCTTGTATAAGTTTTTGTCCAACTATCCCATGGATATTTAGTTTGAGTTTTTCCATCAACCAATCCCCAATTAAACATAGCTACTTTACGTTCTTTAGCAATAGGGAGGAAATCTTTGAATATACTACCGTTAGGTCTAGCCATATACTCTGTGCATAAAATGGGTTTTTTGTAACGTTGTAACCAATTTATACGTTGCAAGAAGGATTCGCCATCATCATAATTATGAAATGAAATAACATCAGATTGTTCGATTTGTAATTGTTGAATGGATTTCATTTTAGTGTGTGATGACCAATCTCCCAGCCAAATACCTGATGTAAGGGGTTGAGTGGGATTCGATTCTCTTGCCCATTCAAAAACATTGGCAAGCAGATTTTCAACTAACTCAACTTTATTATGAATTTCTATATTTTCATAAGAAGGGCCAGTCATATTATCCGGTTCGTTCCAGACATCCCAACCTAAAACTCTTTTATCATTTGCAAATCTCTTTATGGTTTCTCTGGTGTAGTTTTCCAGTCTTTTGTATTGCGTTGTATCCTGAAGTGCTTTTTGACCTGGACTTTGAACCCATCCAGAATTATGTACATGAGGTTTAGGTTCTCTTTGTTCTCCTAATTTAGGAAATGGATCCCAACAGGAATCAAATAAAACAAATAGAATTTTTATATCGTGCTTCTCAGCAATGTCTAAAAAGGTATCCATTCTTTTAAAGAAACCTTCAGCATCTTGCATGAATAATAAATCGTGAAGGTAAACTCGCATGGTATTCATGCCAATATCTTTTGCCCACCCCAACTCACGGTCAATAGTCACAGGATCAAAGGTTTCAGATTGCCACATTTCCAACTGATTAATAGCTGTGCTAGGATTAAAATT
>NCDW01000319.1 GCA_002280395.1 Flavobacteriales bacterium 32-35-8 | reverse complement strand
AATATAAAAATTACCAATTAAGAAAAATAAGTCTTAGGGAACTTTGCGAAAGCCTTGCGAACTTTGCGGTAAAACAAAAAAAATATGACAACATTAAAAAAAGGCGATAAAGCTCCCGATTTTTTCGGTGTAGACCAAGACGGAAAAGCACATCAATTAGAAGATTATAAAGGAAAAAAATTAGTGGTTTTCTTTTATCCAAAAGCCAGTACGCCAGGTTGTACTGCCGAAGCTTGCGATTTAAGAGATAATTTCGAGCGTTTCCAGGCTAATAATTATGCCTTGCTAGGTGTTAGTGCCGATTCGGCAAAAGCACAAGCCAAATTCAAAGATAAATACGAATTTCTATTTCCTTTATTGGCCGACGAAGAAAAAGAAGTCATTGAGGCATTTGGCGTTTGGGGACCTAAAAAGTTCATGGGACGTGAATACGACGGTATCCACAGAACCACTTTTGTAATTGACGAAAACGGAATCATTGATGAAGTGATTGAAAATGTAAAAACCAAAGAGCACGCCGCTCAGATTTTGAAATAAATAAAAACGCCACAAGAGAATTTCTTTGTGGCGTTTTTTGTTGTTGAAATTGTAAAAAAAAAAAGAATTTTATACTGCTCCGCAAAGTCTCCGACTTTGCGGAGCAGGGGCACGGAAAACATTTCCACGCTAACTTTGTGTTGTTATATCTGAGCCATTGAGTATTCGCATTTGAAAGGATTTTCAATTGAGGAAAATCCGAAGTAATGTAGGTTGCACGTTCTTACAAGCATACTTTATCTTATTTCAGGGGCAACTCTTACTACTCCATTATAACTTCCTCTTACTTTAATTCCATCCCAATCAAAACTATAATCAATGTCAATTTTATTAACATTACCTTCATTATCAAATTCAAGTGAATGTATTGAGACTTTTGCTGATTTTATAGATGAGAATCCTGATGTTTGTTGAGCTAAATCAGTTCCTAATGATGTAAAAAGTCCATTTTCCATTTGAATGTCTTTTGTAAATTCAACGGTATCATCTATTCCTCTACTTATGGTATAAGTATCTAAAGTTAATTCTCCTTTAATCAAATATATTAAATCAAACCTCCCGCGATTTTCTATATATGAAGAGCTATATTTGTCAGCAGACGAAAAAATCAACATGCACTTATATCCATATTGTTCAATATATGCATAATTAGTGCTGTAATTTTTTCCATTCACGTTAAATCCATTTTCTAAATTGGAATCATCTTTAGAGCAATTAGTCAGAAATATGACACTAATCAGGATTGTAAAAAAAAATATTTTTTTCATTGTAGTTTGTGGTTTTGTTTGCGTGTAACTTATATGTA
>NCDW01000145.1 GCA_002280395.1 Flavobacteriales bacterium 32-35-8 | reverse complement strand
ATAATCACCCCAAGCTCTTAAGTATACTGAATTACCTTCTCTACCGGTAATATCCATGCCTACAATGTCTCCAAAAAAGTGTACCGATTTTTCTAAATCAGTAGTTAGCACCTCAACATGTGCCATTTGTGAAAAATAATGTGGATTTTTTGCCATTTGTATTTTATTTTATGTATTTTTTTATTATTTGTGTAAACAAAATTATTAAGAATTAGCACGACTGGTTAGTCAATTACATTCCGATACTATTCAAAATCAATCTTCTTGGTTGTTTAGGGTAGTTTTTGTTGTCTTTTTGTATTCTTTTTCTATGCAAATGCTCCTCCATCCACCGCCATAGCGTGTCCTGTAATGAAGCTGGATTGGTCTGAACACATCCATAAAGCCACATCAGCTACTTCTTGTGGTTGTCCCATACGTTCCATCCTTTGCAGATTGATTGCAGCTTGTAGGGCTTCAGGATTATGAGCCAGTTTCCTTCGGCCTTCCATAATCATTGGTGTTTCAATTGCCGTGGGACAAATGGCATTGATGCGAATGTTTTTGGTTGCATTTTCTATTGCGGCACTTTTTACAATTCCAATTACTCCGTGTTTTGAGGCAGAATAAGGAACATTGTCCGGTTGTCCCACTAATCCGGCCGCCGAGGATACGCATACAATATTTCCACCGCCTTGTTTTAACATTTCTATTAACTGGTATTTCACACAATACCAGGTGCCGGTAAGGTTAATATTGATTTGTTGCAGCCAGGATTCTTCAGGGTATTCGTGTGTTGGTAGCGATAATGTACCTGCAATGCCGGCTGAATTAACGGCACAATCCAAACGTCCAAATGTCTTGATGGTTTGCTGTATCATGTTTTCGACTTCTTCTCTTTTCGAAATATCACATTTTACAAAAAAGACAGTTCCTCCAAATGCTTTGATTTCGTTTACAACCAATTCTCCTGCAGTACTATTTACATCCGAAACCACTACATTTGCCCCTTCTTTTGCAAATAATATAGCAGTTGCTCTTCCAATTCCTGATGAAGCACCTGTTACTAAGCAAACTTTATTTTTAAATCGTTTCATTTTTTTTAAAGTTTTTTATTTCCAATTCCTCATTTTTTGTTCCATTTCGCTACATAAAAAGGACTCGAATTGACAATTTTATGATTGTAAACAAAGTTTATTTTAATGTTGCATATATTCTGGATGTGGCATTCCGTTGATTTCATACGGTTTTGCCTCAATGAGTAAAAAAACAATTCTGCAAACTTCAGTTTCACTCGGGTTTCTCCATTTATGTAATGTGCCACGTTGAATTATAATTTGTCCTGGACCAATTTTTTTTGAAACTTCATTTTCCAATTCCAATTCGATTTCACCGCTAATTACAATTCCGTAATCAATACTGTCCGTTCGATGAAGAGGAGAAGAAGCTCCCGGTAACATATCTACAATACGAATTACCGATCCTCCTTTTAGTGTTGTTCCGGCATCTCTTTTGGCACCATCGGTTTCATCATTACAATCTGCAGGAACAGAGGCTGTTGTCCATATTGTAGCCATAGCAGCATCGCCAGTTGGGATAATCACGGTTTCAAATTCTTCGTCGGAAGTAAATATTGCAGTGCCTTCGGGAGAATGACCAGTTACAATTCTTCTAATTGGTAAGTCCATTTTGCTTTTACTTTTATTCTTTAGTTGGAGTCGACTTTAGCTTTTTCATAAACTCACTGAAAGCGGGTTTGAACTCGGTAAAAAGTTCATTTTCTCTGTTTTTCAACATCACTTCACTAAACATTTTTAAACCAATGGCAAATTCAGCTGCCTGATCTTTAGTTTTAAAAATGTCCCTGTTTTTCATTCTTTCGATTATCGTAAAAATGTTATCGTGATTATCAAATGCTAATTCAACAGGAGTGTAGACTGTATCATCAACTTTGGAGGTTTCTAATAGCTCCAGTCTTAATTTGTATTTATTTGTTCTCTTTTCCATTATAATTTTTTTTAAATCATTTATTTAACCATCAAATTCTTTGCAAGATGGAACTCTTTTGTTTGTTTGATATCCAATGAAGAGGCTCCTATTCGGATGCTGTATTTTCCAGCCTCAGCAATCCATGATGATAGCGACGAATCATAAGAAGCTAGTTCAGCAGGAGTAAGTTGAAAACTAATAGTTTGAGATTCTCCCGCTTGTAATAATTTAGTTTTTGCAAAGCCTTTCAACTCTTCTGATGGTTTTTTTAGCTTTTCAGAAGGAGCGCAGAGGTACAATTGCACGATTTCTTTTCCTGCGGTTTTACCACTATTTTTTATGGTAATTGTTGCCGTAATTTCATCTTTAAATTCAGTTGAACTGAGTTTAATAACACTGTATTCAAATTGGGTATAACTCAAACCGAAACCAAACTCATAAGCAGTTTTTACCTTTTTAGTGTTGAAATAACGGTAACCAACATAAATGTCGTCATCGTAAGTTATCTCAGCAGGATAAGTAGGCATTACAGGGTCTAGTATTTCTCCTTCTTTTAGCGGAAGTTGTTTTCCAGGGAAACTTTGTGATGAGGGTACGTCGGTATAAGAAACAGGAAACGTAGCTGTTAATTTTCCCGATGGGTTTGTTTTCCCTGAAAGGATATCGGCTATAGCGTTACCACCTTCCATACCCGGTTGCCAAGCCATCAAAATGGCATCTGCCCAATGACTCCAACTCGCCATTTCAATAACACCGCCTGCATTGATAACCACAATTACTTTCTTGTTTTTAGCATGGAAAGATTCAGAAAGTGACTGAAGCGTTTGTTTTTCCGCATCGGTTAAATTGAAATCATTTTCTACTTTACGGTCTTTAGATTCGCCGGAGATTCTGCCGATTGTGATAATAGCAACATCAGAATTGGCTACCGATTCTACAATCAGTTCATTTTTAACTTCCATTTCCTTAATGTAAAACGGATTAAAAACATCCATAAATGAAGGAGTCGGTTTTTTTGCATTTTCTGATTTTACGTAATCTTCATAAACAGATTTGTTGTTTTGTTGCAGTTTGAATCCTGAATTTACTAAACCTTCATCAAGAGAAATCGTATATTTCTTTACTACATCGCCACTGCCTGTTCCTCCTGCAATAATGTCATAAGAAGCGTTACCAAATAAGGCAATCGTACTTGATTTTGCTAATGGTAAAGCATGGTCATTTTTCAACAAAACCATTCCTTCTGATGCTATCATTCTGGAAATCGCTGCGTTTGCTGTTAAATCAGGTGTATTTGAATAGTTATAATTTTTGAACGTAATGGTTTTTACAACAAGATTTAAAACGCGTTCCACACTCGAATCTAAATTAGCCATAGCAAGCGAACCATTTTTTGCACCATTGAGGATTGTTTGGAATTGATCCGGTCTTCCCGGCATTTGTAAATCATTTCCAGCTCCCAGAGAAACAGCCGCATTTTGTCCAGCAAACCAATCGCTCATTACCAAACCTTTAAAGCCCCATTCTTTGCGTAAAATTTTGCTTATTAGATCTTTGCTTTCGGATGTGTAGGTACCATTAATAAGATTGTACGAAGTCATCAATGTCCAGGGATTTGATTTTTTAACGGCTATTTCAAAAGCTTTTAGATAGATTTCTCTTAGGGCACGTTCGCTAACAATCGTGTTTAATTTCATTCTATTGGTTTCGGTATTATTAGCTGCAAAATGTTTTACAGAAACACCAATACCTTGTTTTTGAATACCATTAGTTACCGCAGCGGCAATAGTTCCCGAAAGAAATGGATCTTCAGAATAGTATTCGAAATTTCGACCTCCCAGAGGATTTCTTTGGATATTAAAAGCAGGAGTCAATACAATATCAATTCCATAATCCTTAGCTTCACGGCCTAATATTTCGCCCGCTTTTTGGGTCATAATGGTATCCCAGGTGCTGGCTAATAAAGTACCTATCGGAATAGCTGTGGCGTATTTTGGTTTGGCATTGGTCAAATCCATAAAATGAATTCCCGCTGGCCCGTCTGATAGGGTGATACTCGGAATTCCTAAACGGGGTATGGCGTGTGTTCTACCGGATGTACCTGGAACTTTCGGTGCTATTTTATCGTCTTCGGGATCATTAGGAGGTAGTAAACCTGCGGGAGCTCCGGGAATATACATACCCATGCCTACCACTAATTTTACTTTTTCATCCAGGCTTAATGCTTTGATGATTTCCTTAACGTTGTTTTTGTTTAATTGTGGTGCTGCTTTTTGCTGTGCCGAAACTGTCAAGTTAAGACAAGCAAAACAAATTAGAAGAAATGTATTTTTCATAAGGTATTATTTTGTTTTTAGAGTCATTTCAATTGCTTTTTCAGTCAAAGGTTCCATGATTTTATAACCAGCTAATGTTGGATGAACACCATCGTCGGTAAATTCTTTTTTCAATCCTTTTTTCTCGTCCAATAAAGGGGAATAATAATCGAGATATACCATTTTATTTTTTGAAGCATATTCTTTAATGCGATTATTGAGCTGGATAATTTTTTCGACTGGTTGCAATCCTGGTCTCCAAGCAAAATCATAAGCAGGTAAAACCGATGTTAAAACTACTTTTATATTATTTGCCTTGGCCAAATCCACCATTGAAAGGATATTATTGAATGTGTTTTCCAATACATAAGAACCGTTGTTTTCCGCAATATCATTAGTTCCACCATTGATGACAACGATAGCAGGTTTCAGATTAATAACGTCATTTCTGAAACGAACTAGTGTTTGACCCGTTGTTTGGCCACTAATTCCTCTGTCAATGTATTTTTTTTCAGCGAACCAAGTAGAATCAAGTGCTTTCCAGTTTTCAAAAATGGAATTACCTAAAAACAGCACTCTATTTTCATTTTGTTTTGGTGCAGCTAAATTTTTATTTTCTAAGGCATATCGTTTCAGGTTGGCCCAATCGGTATGTAAATTATCTTCCGTAGTTTTTAGATACTGTTTGAATGCTTTTTGAGTTTTGAAATGTGCCGATAAACCCGTTGGATTTTCAGACCATAACAAGCCTTGTAGTTCCAGCCAGTCGCCAAAACGTTCTATCCAGCTATCAACTGGTAAATCCAGTTTGCGCATTCCAAAACCGTGACCACCTTTGGAATACACATGTAATTCTGCCGATTTTCCTTCGGCTAACCAATCGCTGTAGGTTTTGACACTATTTGGGGCTAGCCCTAATTGGTCATCCGATGCAGCAGCAATAAATAGAGGAGGAGCATCAGTAGGGACAACTTTATTTTTTAAAGCTCCGGTATAAGCATAAATAGGGGCTGCAAAATCCGGTCGGTTGTTGCCTTTTGAATTATAGACAGTACCTGCAGCTACAGTTCCTCCAGCCGAGAAACCGATAATTCCAATTCTGTTTTTCTCAATATTAAACTCAGCCGCATGATCTCTCACGTATTGTATCGCAGTCAGTCCATCGGCAATGGCTAAAGGAACAACCGCTGCATTAACGGAATCTAATTTTTTCCTGTTTTCGAATAAAGGAAAAGCCTCTTTTACGGGATCATCGGTTAAGCTTTTTACGAGTCGGTATTTTAATACAAAGGCCGTTATTCCTTTAGAATTTAACCATTCCGCTACTTCAATACCCTCACTGTTTATTGATAAGGTATGAAAGCCACCTCCGGGACAAATGATTACTGCGGTTCCGTTTGCCAAGGCTTTGTTTGGTGCATACATCGTAAGTGTGGGTTGGGAAACATTATACACCACTTGGGTTTGAAACGTTTCTGAAAACATTTCTTTTTCCTGCCAATTCCAGTTTTCTGAACCGGGAGCTATACCTTGATAGAGTGGAATTACTTTTTGCGCATTCGATACAAATGCGCTAAATACCAATAGAATTAAAAATTTATTTTTCATTTTACTATGTATTATTTCGGTTCGATTTAATCAGTTCTTTTCCTGTTACCCTTCTGAGATTGAGAAAGATTGGATTGAGATTTAAGGAACTTAAATTGCTTATAGGTACAGGAAGTGTATTGGATATTATTTAAAAGCAAATCATATCCAATGAACACTTCAAAAATTAGGGTTTGTGTTTTGTTAACTAATTATTGATTTTTATACTCTTTAATTAATTT
>NCDW01000002.1 GCA_002280395.1 Flavobacteriales bacterium 32-35-8 | reverse complement strand
TTAAACAACACAGCAAAATAGTGTTTTTTTTACACTTATATAATTTTATATTATATTTGTTGCTACTCAAAGATTTTATAATGAAAAGTTATGTGATAGGATTGGATTATGGTTCTGACTCCGTTCGTGCCGTACTCATTGATTCCGAAAATGGAAAAGAAATAGCCTCAGAAGTACAGTGGTACTCCCGTTGGAAAAAAGGTGCGTATTGTAATGCATCGATAAACCAGTTTAGACAACACCCTTTAGACCATATTGAAGGATTGGAAAAAACCATCAAATCAATAGTTTCTAAAAGCAACATTAATGCCGAATCCATAAAAGCCATTTGTATTGACACCACAGGATCTTCGCCCGTTCCAATGACAGAAGATGGTAGGCCGCTCGCTTTAGTGAAGGGTTTTGAAGAAAATCCGAATGCCATGATGGTGTTATGGAAAGATCATACAGCGATTGGTGAAGCTAATGAAATTAACGACTTAGCCGCTAATTGGGGTGGTGAGGATTTCACAAAATATGAAGGTGGTATTTACTCCTCGGAATGGTTTTGGGCTAAAATATTACATGTCATCCGTGAAGACGAAGCCGTTAAAAATGCGGCGTTCACTTGGATGGAACATTGCGATTTAATGACATATTTATTAATCGACAATAAAGATTTAAAATCCTTTAAAAGAAGCCGATGTGCCGCTGGACACAAAGCCATGTGGCATGAAAGCTGGGGCGGTTTGCCAGATGATGCCTTTTTGAATCAGTTAGATCCGTACCTAGTAAAACTTAAAGGACGACTTTATAAAGACACGCATACTTCGGATGAAATAGCTGGAAATCTGAGTCAAGAATGGGCTGAGAAATTAGGGTTATCAACAAATACAGTCGTAGCCGTTGGTACGTTTGATGCCCATTCTGGAGCCGTTGGCGCCAAAATAGATGAAAACACCTTGGTTCGCGTTATGGGAACTTCCACCTGCGATATCATGGTCTCTCCAAAAAATGTGATAGGCACTAAAACAGTTCCTGGTATTTGCGGCCAAGTTGATGGTTCCGTTATTCCTGGTTTAATAGGTTTAGAAGCTGGTCAATCCGCTTTTGGCGATGTATTGGCTTGGTTTAAAGATGTTTTGTATTGGCCTATTGACAATTTGGTATTATCATCTAACATATTGAGTGCTGAACAGAAAGTCGATTTAAAAGAAGAAATCGATGCCAACTTTATTAAAAAATTAAGTGAACAAGCAGCAGCGATTCCGTTATCGGAAAGTATTCCAACCGCATTGGATTGGATTAACGGCCGCAGAACGCCTGATGCCAATCAGGAATTAAAAGCCGCGATGTCCAATTTATCATTAGGTACCAGAGCACCACATATTTTTAAAGCATTAATAAATGCCATTTGCTTCGGCTCTAAAAAAATTGTGGATCGGTTTGAAGAAGAAGGTGTGCGCATCGATACCGTTATTGGTATTGGTGGTGTGGCTAGAAAATCGCCTTTCATCATGCAAACGTTGGCGAATGTTTTAAATAAGCCGATTAAAGTAGCGGAATCAGATCAAGCACCCGCTTTGGGAGCTGCGATTTATGCAGCCGTGGCAGCAGGCATTTATCCGAATGTCATTGAAGCGAGTAAACACATGGGAAGCGATTTTGAAGCAGAATATTTTCCTGAAAACGATAAAATTGAAGATTATAAATTACTGATGGATTCTTATTCAGAATTGTGTGCTTTTATTGAATCTGTAAACTAACACGAAACATGAGTTCAAAATATAAAGATTTAAAACAAGAGTGCTACGAAGCCAATATGCAATTACAAGCACTGGGCTTGGTAGTTTATACCTTTGGAAACGTGAGTGCCGTAGATAGAAAAAATGGCGTGTTTGCCATCAAACCTAGTGGCGTGCCTTACGAGGTTTTAAAACCTGAAGATATTGTTATTTTAGATTTTGATAATAATATCATTGAAGGTACGATGCGACCTTCATCGGACACTAAAACGCATTCTTACCTTTATAAACATTGGGAAGATATTGGTGGAATCGCCCATACACACGCTACGTATTCTTGCGCTTGGGCACAATCGCAATTGGATATTCCTATTTTTGGAACGACCCATGCCGACCATTTAACCTCTGATATTCCTTGTGCGCCGCCCATGAGCGATGATCTTATCCAAGGAAATTACGAGCACAATACAGGTATTCAAATCTTAGATTGTTTTAAAAACAAAGGTCTTTCCTATCAAGAAGTCGAAATGATTCTTATCGGAAACCACGGCCCTTTTGCTTGGGGGAAAAATGCTGCCAAAGCTGTTTATAACAGTAAAGTGTTGGAAGTCGTAGCCGAAATGGCTTATTTAACCCGACAAATAAATCCGAATGCACCCCGACTTAAAGATTCATTAATCAAAAAACATTACGAGCGTAAACACGGAAAAAATTCCTATTACGGTCAATAACTAACTATAATTCATATTATTAAAAATGATAGATATATCTAAAAAAGAAATTTGGTTTGTAACCGGTAGCCAACATTTATACGGAGAGGAAACTTTAAAACAGGTGGCTTTAAATTCTCAAGAAATTGTAAAAGGTTTAAATGCGACATCTCACATTCCTGTGAAAATCGTTTTTAAACCTACCGTAAAAACCCCAAGCGAAATCACTAATATTTGCCAAGAAGCAAATGCAGAAAAAAACTGTATTGGTTTAATCACTTGGATGCACACATTTTCACCAGCTAAAATGTGGATTAATGGGTTGACCATTTTGAACAAACCCATTTGCCATTTGCACACCCAATTTAATGCTGAAATTCCTTGGAGTACCATTGATATGGATTTTATGAATCTAAATCAATCTGCACATGGTGACAGGGAATTTGGTTATATCATGTCTAGAATGCGTAAAAAACGTAAAGTGGTTGTAGGCCATTGGCAAAGCGAACGCGTTCAGAAAAAATTAGGAATTTGGTCTCGCGTGGTATTAGGCTGGGATGATTTACAAAACTTAAAAGTCGCTAGATTTGGAGATAACATGCGTGAAGTTGCTGTGACTGATGGCGACAAAGTAGAAGCGCAAATTCGTTTTGGCATGTCGGTGAATGGTTACGATTCTTCAGATATCGTTAAGCATATAGAGAAAGTTTCAGAAAGCGATTTAAACAACTTACTGGAGATTTATGAATCTTCCTACGACTTAACACCATCACTTAAAAAAGGCGGCGACAAAAGACAATCTTTAGTGGAAGCAGCAAAAATCGAATTAGGCTTACGTTCTTTTTTAGATGAAGGTGGTTTTAAAGCATTCACAGATACGTTTGAAAATTTAGGTGCTTTAAAACAATTACCAGGTATTGCTGCACAACGCTTGATGGCCGATGGCTATGGTTTTGCTGGAGAAGGCGATTGGAAAACAGCGGCTATGGTTAGAGCTTTAAAAGTTATGAATTATGGTTTAGAAGGTGGCACGTCTTTCATGGAAGATTACACCTATCATTTCACTCCTGAAAAATCGTATGTCCTAGGTTCTCACATGTTAGAAATTTGTCCGTCCATTACCGATGGAAAAACATCTTGTGAAGTACATCCGTTAGGCATTGGTGGTAAAGAAGATCCCGTGAGATTGGTATTTAATTCGCCTGCTGGTGATGCTATTAACGTATCTTTGGTTGATATGGGTAATAGATTTAGACTGATTGTTAATGAAGTAGAGGCTGTAAAACCGATGGCAGATTTACCAAAACTTCCAGTTGCCAGAGTCTTATGGGATGCCAAACCTAATTTAGAAGTGGCAGCAACAGCTTGGATTTTAGCTGGTGGTGCCCATCATACGGTGTATAGTCAAGCCATTACTACTGAATATATGGAAGATTTTGCCGATATTGCTGGTGTAGAATTATTGGTTATAGATAATAACACGTCCGTAAGGGAATTTAAAGATAAAATCAATGCCAACGAAGCCTATTACAATATGTTTCAGCATCGTTTATAATTGTTTAACTAAAACACCACAAACAAATGAACACATTAAAGCGTAGTTTTTATGTAGTTACCTTAGTAGGTTTCGCCTTATTAAGCATTCAATGTAAAAATGAAAAAAAAGCGGATACTAATATTACACCTGTCGAAGAAATGAAAAACCTTGTAACTATTACAAAAGAACCTTTTGGAACAACAACAGATAGCATTGCTGTAGATAAATTCATTTTAAAAAATGAAAAAGGCATGGAAATCAGTATCATTACTTACGGAGGTATCATAACATCTTGGACGGCACCAGATAAAAATGGCGAATACAAGGACATCGTTTTAGGTTTTGATAGCATACACAAATATATTTTGGTGCTTTAATTGGCAGGTTTGGCAACAGAATTGCAAATGCTAAATTTTCATTGGATGGTACTGAATACAAATTGGCAGCCAACGATGGTAAAAATCATTTACATGGTGGCGTTAAAGGATTTGATAAAGTGGTTTGGACAGCAAATGAAGTATTAACAGACAGCACAGCCTCTTTAGTTCTAACCTATTTAAGTAAAGATATGGAAGAAGGTTACCCTGGTAATTTAGAAACTAAAGTTACTTATACACTTAACAACGATAATAATTTAGATGTTGTTTATGAAGCTACCACCGATAAAAAAACCGTTGTAAACCTTACACAACATTCTTACTTTAATTTGTCTGGGGATTTTACCAAACCTATTTTAGATCACGAGGTTACAATTAACTCAGATAAATTAGTTCCTGTTGATGCTACTTTGATACCAACCGGACAATTAACAGATGTTACCAATACACCTTTTGATTTCAGACAAGCCAAAACTATTGGCAAAGATATTGAAGTAAAAGATGAGCAGTTGAAAAGAGGTGGTGGTTATGATCATTGCTGGGTACTTAACAACCAAAATGAAGGCATGAGATTGGCTGCATCAGCTTACCATCCTGAAACCGGCAGGTTAATGGAAGTGTTTACTGATGAACCAGGCATTCAATTATATACCGGCAACTTTTTAGATGGTACGTTGCCAAGCAAACAAGGAGGCACTTATGGTCACAGAACCGGTTTTTGTTTAGAAACACAACACTATCCAGATTCCCCTAACCAAAAAGATTTCCCATCTGTAGTTTTAAGTCCGGGAGAAAATTATATGTCAAAAACTACTTTTAAATTTTCAGTAAAATAAAAAAGAATAAGGACGTACATTACCGACCACTTAACTAATAAATAAATTAAAAATAAATTATGGGAATTATATCTTTTGTTGGTTTCACCCTGCTAGTTGCTATTATTGCATGGTGGTCGACTCGAAAAACGGATGAAAACACATCAGACGGATACTTTTTAGGAGGTCGAAGTTTAACAGGACCTGTCATCGCTGGTTCTTTATTACTTACCAACTTATCCACTGAACAAATTGTGGGGATGAATGGTGTATCATTCAGAGATGGCCTACCCATTATGGCATATGAAGTGGTTGCTGCCATTGCGATGGTTTTTACAGCTTTTGTGTTGCTTCCCAAATACCTAAAAGTGGGTATTGCGACCATACCTCAATTTCTTGAAAAAAGATATGGTAAAACTACCAAAACCATAGTATCATTATTATTCTTATTAGGATATGCCATCTCAATGCTTCCAACAGTATTATATTCTGGTGCATTGGCCATCAATAGCATGTTTGATGTTCCTGAAATGTTAGGCATGGAACCCATACCTGCACTTTGGGTAACCGTTTGGGCAATTGGCTTAATCGGTGCTATTTATGCGATTTTTGGAGGTTTAAAAGCTGTTGCCGTATCTGATTCCATAAATGCCATCGGTTTAATTATAGGTGGTTCTTTAATTCCTATTTTTGGGTTGATGTATATTGGAGATGGGAATGTATTTACGGGCTTAGAAACTTTAACTACAGCATTACCTGAAAAGTTTGTTATTATTGGAGGTCCAGATTCTGATGTGCCTTTCTGGACATTGTTTACCGGGATGATTATAGTAAACTTTTACTATTGGGGAACCAATCAAGCCATTATTCAAAGAGCATTGGGGGCTAAAAACTTAAAAGAAGGTCAGAAAGGATTATTATTAGCCGCTTTTATTAAAATATTAGGACCTTTCATCGTGGTGCTACCAGGAATCATTGCTTTTTATATATTTAATGGTGATATCCCGAATGCTGATGAAGCGTATCCTATGTTGGTAAAAAGAGTACTTCCAGCCGCTTTTATAGGTTTCTTCGCAGCTGTTCTTTTTGGTGCTATTTTAAGTTCTTTTAATAGTGCTTTAAATAGTTCCGTGACGTTGTTCGGACTAGATTTTTATAAAGAATACATAAATAAAGATGCTTCTGAAAGACAAACCGTAAAAGCCGGTAAAATTTTTGGAGCCGTTTTAGGCATTTTCTCTATGGCCATCGCACCTTTATTATATGGTGTGCAAGGTGGTGTTTTCACGTATCTGCAACAATTAAACGGAACCCATAGTGTGCCGATTTTAGCCATTGTAATCGTTGGTATTTTTTCAAAGAGAGTTACTGGAAAAGCAGCAAATTTAGCTATTGTATTTAGTGCTGTTACCTATTTAATTACCTTATATGTAATTAAACCAAACATCAGTTTCCTGCATCTTATGGGAATCTTATTTGTGTTGACCATAGCACTTATGTACATTATTAGTTATTTTAAACCAAGAGAAACCGATTTCTTTGATGAATATACTAAACAAGTAGATATTTCTCCTTGGAAATATTTAAAACCTGTTGGTTATACTATTTGTGCCCTTGTGGTTTTGCTTTATATATATCTTTCGTAAGGATTTATAAATATATAATTTGTATCGTTTTATTAAGACAAAACCCTGCCAGAGTTTAAAACTCTGACAGGGTTTGTTTTTTTTTAAGCCTGTATGTTATTTCTTTTAATCTGCCATATTCAAATTTATATTAACTTAAAGATCCTATCTAAAAGAAGCCATTTTTCACCTTCTCTAGCCATTGGGACTTTTTGCTGATAGTTCCACATAAGTGTTTCCCATTCTTGTACTTTTGTATTATTGGCATCCATTTCTGCCTTTTTCTGGAATGAAAAAGTATCATTCACTTCCATAATCATAAATAACCTATTGCCTTTATTATAAATTTCCATATTCACAATCCCAGAATCTTTAATACTTTTTATGATTTCTGGCCAAACCTTCTTATGGTATGCTTTGTATTCTGCTATTAGTTTTTCATCATCTTTCAAATCACAGAATAAATAATATTTTTTAGTTTCCATGGCTTTTAAATATATTCTTATATACCATTATCCCATAATATCCAACAACTAAGAAACAAATGGCAGGTAGCAAAAAAGAGAAATTAACTTCTGGAACTCCCAAAATACGTGTATCTGTATAACCTATACCGCCTATATCTAAAATCAATCCTTGTAATGTTGGCATGAGTGCACCACCAACAATAGCCATGACTAAAAAGGCGGCACCAAATTTAGCATCTTCACCCTGCCCTTCTAAAGCAATCCCATAAATGGTTGGAAACATAATAGACATAAAAAACGATATCCCAACTAAGGCATAAAGCCCTATCATTCCGGTAATAAAAATAGTAACCATGGTACAAACTAATGCTCCAAGAGAAAAATAAAACAATAACTGACCACTATTAACATATTTTAATAATGCCGTTCCAACCCATCTCCCAGTTAAAAAAATAACCAAAGCTGCAATACCATAGATAACGGCAGATTGATTATCAATACCAATGGATTCAGCATATTGATATAAATACGTCCAACACATAATTTGTGCCCCTACATAAAATGCTTGAGCAATAACGCCCCAAACAAATTTTTTCGATTGAAATAGTCTAGTAATTGATTGTCCGATATGAACTTTAGCTTCTTGCTCTTTATTCTGTGGCATTTTTATTAAAGCAATCAACACCAAGAAACCAATAACAACCATTCCTAAAATGACATACGGATTACGAATGACCAATAAATCTGAAGTACGAACCGCTGCTTTAGCCGTTTCGCTTAATGATTCATAAACTGGGGTTCCATCCGGATTTAAATCATCTGATTGTAAAAATCCTAAAATGAATTTTTGTGCAATAATTAATCCGCCCAAAGCTCCAATGGGATTGAAAGCTTGGGCCAAATTAAGACGTTGTGTCGCTGTTGCTTCATGCCCCATGGATAAGATATAAGGATTAGCAGTAGTTTCTAAAAACGCCAATCCAAATGTCAAAATATATAATGCCGCTAAGAAAAAACCAAAGGCTTCCAATTTTGCAGCAGGATAAAAAAGTAAGGCACCAACGGCATATAAAGCCAGTCCGAGTAAAACCCCTTTTTTATAAGAATACTTATTTACAAAAATAGCTGCTGGCAGGGCCATGGTGAAATAACCCCCATAAAAAGCCAATTGCACCAATGACGCCTGGAAATTATCCAGTTCCAATACTTTTTTGAAAGCCGAAACCATGGGATTGGTGATGTCGTTTGCAAATCCCCAAAGAGCAAAAAGTGAGGTGATTAAAATAAATGGTAGTATAACCGATTTAGCAACAACTGGAATTTTGGTGGTGGAACTCATAATAATTTAGTTAGTAGTTTTATAAGCTAAGTGGTGATTAGCTTATGTTTAAAAAGTTTTTATTCCGTTAATAACGAGCGATCTAAATGAACATAACCGCCATCAACCGTTATAAATTGTCCTGTGGTGTGCGATGACCTATCGGAAATCGCGAACAAACACGTATCTGCTATTTCCTGCGGTGTGGTCATTCTATTTTCCAACGGAATTTTTTTGACAATGGCTTGTAATTTCTCTTCGCCATTTTCCAAGGTTTGAATCCATGTATCATAAGCTGGCGTCCAACTTTCGGCAATAATAATGGCGTTCACACGGATGCCTTCTTTAATCAAATCTACCGCCCATTCCCTAGTGAGTCCTAAAACACCGCCTTTAGAAGCAGCATATCCAGAGGTTCTCCCTTGTCCAGTAAGTGCTACTTTGGAACCTATGTTCAATATATTTCCTTTAGATTTTTTGATGTATGGCAAACAATACTTTGTCATAGCAAAAAAGCTAACAAGATTCAGTTGGAGTGAGTCCATAAACGCTTCTATTGATGCATCCAATCCCGCACCATCATTAACACCTACATTATTAATCAGCGCATCTATACGTCCGTATTTTTCTCCAATCATTTTTGCCGCAGCTTCAATCTCTACAGGATTTTTTAAATCTGTTTTAACAAAAAGCGCATCAATTCCTTTTTCCTTTAATTCCTTCTCATAACCATAACCTCGATCGTTTCTACAAACAATCACCGGAATGGCACCTTCATTTGCCAAAGACTGCACAATGGTTTCGCCGATGCTTCCTTTGATTCCTGCTGCGCCTGTTACAACGACTACTTTATCTTTTAAATGTAAATCCATATCGTTAAAGATTATAAAAATTTATGGCGTTCGTTCCCATGATTTTTGCCTGTTCATTGGAGCTTAATGTGGATATAAAATCCGTTACCAATTTTTTGACTTTTGAATAATTTCCTGCGACCAAACATACAGGCCAATCGGAGCCAAATAACAAACGCTCAGGACCAAAAGCTTCTAAAACCAATTCCATATAAGGTTTGATTTGTTCTGGCGTCCATAGCTTATAATCGGCTTCCGTAATCATTCCAGAAAGCTTGCATGTGACATGTTCATACTTGGCAACTTCCTTCATTAAAGCCGCCCAACCATCATAAAAGCCATCCTTTATATAGGGTTTTGCAATGTGATCTATCACAAATTTCTGATTCGGAAATTGCTTTACAAACTCTAAAGTGGCGCCTAGTTGGTGTGGAAAAATCAATATATCGTAGGTGAAATTAAATTTTTTCAACAAGGACATCCCTATTAAAAATTGCGGGCGAAGCAAAAAATTAGGATCGGCTTCACCTTGCACCACATGTCGAAATCCTTTAAGTTTTGTATGTTGCGAATAGACTTCCAAAGTGCTTTCAATAGTGCTGTTTCGTAAATCTACCCAACCTACAACGCCTTTAATAAAATCGTGTTCTGAGGCTAATTTCAAAAGGAAATCCGTTTCAGCAAGCGTTTGATCGGCTTGAACGGCCACGCAACCATTAACGCCATGTTCTTTATAAATGACTTCTAAATCCGATGGCATGAAATCCTTCCGAATCACAGCCATATCATCATCTATCCATGCATGTTTTACAGGTTCGTAATGCCAAAAATGTTGGTGACTGTCTATAATCATTTTCCTGAGTAAGCTTTTACCGTTTGTTTTGACACCCCCAAACCTTCAATGCCCAATTCCATAACATCGCCCGGTTTTAAAAACAATTGTGGATTTAAACCCAATCCGACTCCGAATGGTGTACCTGTTGAAATAACATCGCCCGGCAATAAAGTCATAAACTGACTGATATAACTAATGGATTCTTGAACATTAAATATAAAATCGGATGTCGAGCTATCTTGCATGGTTTTGCCGTTTAGTTTTAACCACAGATTCAAGTTATTGGGGTCTTTTATTTCGTCCGTTGTTGCAAAAAATGGTCCGAGGGGCGCAAATGTATCGCATCCTTTCCCTTTACACCATTGCCCTTCCCTTTCAATTTGAAAAGCACGCTCACTAATATCGTTGTGCAAGACATATCCAGCAATATGATCTATCACCTCATCTTTTGAAATATAGGAGGCTTTTTTGCCAATAACGACTGCCAACTCAACTTCCCAATCCGTTTTTTCACTTCCTTTTGGGATTATCACATCATCATAAGGACCAATGATTGCTGTAGTGGATTTGAAAAACAATACGGGTTCACTTGGAATTTTCATACCCGCTTCGGCAGCATGTTTTGCATAATTTAAACCGATGCAAAGCAGTTTTGATGGCCGACAAACTGGCGAACCCAAACGAACATCCTCAGAAATTATCGGACATTTTGATTCATTATCTTTCAGCCAACTTCGTAATCTTTGAATGCCATTGGTTTCAAAAAAAGTCTCATTATAATCTTCTCCAAATTGGGAGACATCTATTTTAATGTCGTTTACTAACTGAATGCCTGGTTTTTCTTTACCAACCTCTCCAAATCGTATTAGTTTCATTTTTAATTGTTTATTCGTTGATTCGTTTATCTGTTTATTTGTTTTTCGTGATTCGTAAATCTAAAATCGTAACTCTGTTTATCCGTTTAATTTTATAAATCCGCCATCAATTGGGAAATCATTTCCTGTGATAAAAGAGGCTTCGTCTGAACATAAATATAAAGCCAAATCTGCTACTTCCTGCGGAACGCCCATACGCCCAATAGGTTGTGCTTTTGATAGTTTTTCAAACATCTCTTCTTCCTTACCTGGATAATTATTCTTTAAAAACCCATCCACAAAAGGCGTATGGATTCTTGCTGGGGAAATAGAATTGCATCTTATACCATAACCAATATAATCTTTTGCTACGGAATAGGTCATGGTAAGCGTCGCGCCTTTAGACATGGAATAGGCAAACCTATCCGAAACCGCCACAGAACCAGCAACCGATGCCATGTTGATGATAACACCACCATTTTTTTTCATGTGTGGAATTGCACTAAAAATACAGTTATAAACACCTTTTACATTCACACTATAAACCTTATCAAAATCGGCTTCCGATGTTTTTTCTATATTTCCAATATGGGCAACCCCAGCACTATTAATTAAAATATTGATGATGTGCTTTTCGGAAATTTTGTTGATGACATTGCTGACATCTTCTTGATTGGCGACATTGCACGCATGAATTTCTGCCGAACCACCATCACTTTCAATCTCTTCTTTAGTGATTTTCCCATTATCGGCATTCAATTCTAAAATATGGACATGCGCACCTTGCTCTGCCAAAGTTTTTGAAATGGCTTTACCTATACCACTGCCACCACCAGTAACAATGGCTACTTTATTTTTAAGGCTAAACTTCATTTTAAAAAGTCAATATCTAAAATCAGTTGTACAATATACATTTTTACTAACTATTAAAATTCACCATAGCTTTGATGACTTTGGTTTTTGGATCTAACCAAGAATCGAAGTTGGCAATCATATCGGTAAAACTAACCTGATGCGTTACAAATGCTTTCGTTGGAAATTTATCAAGATTGTTTATTACAAATTCAAAATCCTCTAAAGTCGCATTTCTACTGCACATAATGGTAGATTCTTTGGCATGGATTGCTGGATGACTAAAGGTTAATTCACCTTTTGACAAACCGACCAAAACATATCTTCCGCCATGAGACATGTAACTAATACCGCCTTCCAACGCTCTTTTATTTCCTGTGGCATCAAAAACTGCTGCGGCTAAATCGCCATTAGTAATTTTAGAAACTTCTTCAACTGCCGTTTCTGAAACCTTGACGGTATGTTTAACCCCAATTTCATTTTTAACAAACTCCAATCTAGCTTCATCTACATCTAAAGCAATAACTTCCGCGCCTTTAATCTGGGCTAATTTCATCAAACCAATACCAATTGGGCCACAACCAATAACCACAATGGTTTCTCCTTTGAGGATATTCGCCCTTCTTATGGCATGCGCACCAATTGCCAATGGTTCAACTATTGCCATTTCTTCATAAGAAAGATGATTGGCAAGAATTAACAAATCGGTTCTAACAGCTATTTTCTCTTGCATGCCACCATCGGTATGCACGCCTAAAACTCGAATGTTGGTACAACAATTTGTTTTTCCATTTCTACAGGCAGCACAGGTTCCGCAACTTACATACGGCATCACAATAACGCTATCGCCTACTTTTAAGTTTTTAGGATTTGCGCCAATTTCCAATATTTCACCTGCCAATTCATGCCCCAATATTCTCGGATACGTAAAAAATGCTTGGTTACCGGAATAGGCATGCAAATCAGTGCCGCAAATGCCAACCCTGTGTATTTTTATCAGTGCCTGATTATCTTCTTTTACAGGGATTTCCTTTTCTTTTAAAGCAAATTTGTTTGGTTCTTCACAAACAATATATTTCATAAATAACTACTATTTTAATTTCACTGATTGGTTGAATGAATCAACCATTTTCTGAATTGTTTCGAACTAAATCCACAACTAATATAAAGTCCTAAATTAATCAAATAATCCAACGAGGAATTATGTTTTAAATGAATCTAGATATATTTAGAATTCTTTATACTTTACTTAATTTTATTCTATCGTTTATAATCTCCATTAAATAACCTCATAATTCCCAAAGGATTATCGGTTTTCAATTCCTCTGGCAATAAATGTTCAGGAAAATTTTGATAACACACCGGGCGTGTAAAACGATATATAGCAGCAGTCCCGACGGATGTTGACCGACTGTTTGAAGTCGCTGGAAAAGGCCCTCCATGCACCATAGCATGACACACTTCTACACCAGTAGGAAAGTTATTAATTACCAACCTTCCAACTTTTTGTTCCAATATTTCAATTAAATCGGTATAATTATTTAAATCATTTTCAGTTCCAAAAAGTGTTGCCGTTAAATGACCTTTCATTTTTTTTGCCGCAGCCAATAATTCTTCTTTAGAGTCTGCAATCACGCTAATTGTTGATGGCCCAAAGTTTTCTTCTTCTAAATAATCTCTTAGAATAAAACTTTTAGCCGTGGTCTCAAATAAATGGGCACTACCTTTAAATCCTTCTATACTTGATTTACCCTTAGCTAATAATTTCACTTCAAGTTTATTACTAGCCAAATGCTCTATACCATTATCGAATGCCGATTTAATCCCTTTATTCAACATGGCTTTTGCTTCTGTTTCTTCAAAGTGTTTAGCCGTCTGCTTCTGAAAGTTTTGTAAGTTTTCATCATTATTCAAAAAAACCAAGCCAGGGTTTGTACAAAATTGTCCAGCCCCAAGGGTTACAGAATCCGTTAATTCTTTAGCAATCTCTTCAGAACGCTCTTTTAATGCTTCAGGTAAAATAAAAACGGGATTGGTACTCCCCATTTCAGAATATACCGGAATTGGCTCTTCACGTGTATTGGCGGCATTAAAAATAGCCATGCCGCCTCTGGTAGATCCCGTAAATCCGATAGCTTTAATATGTGGATGCATCACTATGGCCATACCCACTTCAACCGAAGCACCATGAACCATGGAGAAAACGCCTTTAGGCATATTGGTTTTTTCAGCGGCCTTATTAATTGCCATAGCTACCAACTCAGACGTTCCCGGGTGTGAAGGATGTCCTTTTACAACCACAGGACATCCGCTAGCTAAAGCTGAAGCAGTATCTCCTCCTGCAACCGAAAATGCCAACGGAAAATTACTAGCCCCAAATACACCGACAGCCCCTAAAGGTTTTTGCATATACCGAAAATCAGATCTTGGAAATGGTTCCCTATCTGGTAGAGCCGTATCTATTCTAGCGTCGACCCAAGAACCTTCGCGCAAAACCGTGGCAAATAATTGCAATTGCCCCATGGTTCTGGCACGTTCACTGACAATTCTACCTGAAGGCAAACCAGTTTCTGCGCAACAACGTTCTATCAAAACGTCTCTTAGATTTAAAATTTCATCCGCAATCGTATCTAAAAATAATGCCTTTTCTTTTCCGCTTTTTTTTCGATAAATCGCGAATGCTTCATGAGCTTTTGACGCTGCTTCATTCACCTCATCTGTAGTTGCTTCATAAAATGTTGTTGGTAATTCAGATCCATCAGAAGGGTTTATACCTTTAAATGTAGTTCCTCCTTTTGATGAAACTAATCCTCCTATATAATTTTTTCCTGTTAATGTCATTCTGTGAATTTTTTATGATTTCTATTTCGACTTAAAATCAGACCACAACCATTTTAAGGCATCAGGAAGTACGCTTCCCCCATGTTTTCCATCATGGGCTCCTGTTCCCGTTACAAAAATATAATCATAAGATTTATACTTTAACGAGGATGCCATTTGCTGGTTGGCAAGCCACCAATTTCCATGTTCATTATTTAAATCGTTGGAGCCATCCTGTAGATATACCTTGATATTTTTTTTAGGAGTCTTTCGTATCATGGCTTCATAATTATGGCCGCCACGAATATTCGTAAAACTTCCAAAATGGCTCATGACCTTACTAAAATAATTGGGACGTTCCCATGCTGCTGTAAAGGCGCAAATGCCTCCAGAAGACAATCCACAAATGGCTTTCATTTGCGGATTGGTGGATATATTGTATGTTTTACTTAGTTCTGGTATTAATTCTTCTATAAGGAACCGTACATAAGCATCGTTTAAACTATCATATTCAATACTTCGGTTACTCGCCCTAAAAGGGTTTTCGGGTAATTCTGAACTTTTATGACCAGGATTAATAAACAACCCAATAGTCACTGGCATGTCTTTTTTGTGGATGAGATTATCAAACACAATGGGCACTCTAAAATCACCTGCTTCATTCATATAAGCATGACCATCTTGAAAAACCATTAAAGCAGCGGCTTCGTTAGGATTATATTGCACAGGAACGTACACATAATATTCCCTAATGGTCCCATCAAAAATGGTGCTCTTCCAGACATGTTTTGTTACCATGCCTTTCGGAACACCATCGTGTCGTTTTGAATCTTCACTAAAACTGTATTCCGTTTCTTGTCCGAAACCCATGTTTAGAGTCAGGAGCAAAAAAACAAATACAGTTTTTATGGGTTTCATCTCACATAATTGATTAAAGTACCAATATGATCGATGGTGATTTGAATTTCATCAGCGCTTTGTAATGTAAATGCCGTTGTTGGTACAATACCTGTTCCCGTCATTAAAAAACTTCCGTGAGCAAAAGAACATTCTTTGTATAAGTAAGACACTAAATCTTCGAACTTGCGTATGATTTTATTGATTTCAATGCTATCTTCAAAAACCACTTCTCCTTTTCTAAGGATTTTCATGGCAATTTTAGTATCCGTTGGAAGGGCTTCTTTTGTTAAAAACACACAGGGCCCTAAACCAGCACACGCATCAAATGTTTTAGCTTGTGGAAGGTATAAAGGATTTTCACCCTCTATACTTCTAGAACTCATATCGTTACCAATAGTATAACCAATTATTTTTCCAGAAGATGTAATGGCCAATGTTAACTCTGGTTCTGGCACATCCCAAGTAGAATCTTTTCTAATATTTACTTTTCCACCTGATGGCACAGCTCTGTTTACGGTTGCTTTAAAAAACAATTCAGGTCTGTCAGCACTGTAAACGCGCTCATAATAATCACCGCCACCAGCACCTTTGCTCTCTTCTTGTCTTCCTAATTTACTGTTATAGTAAGTAACGCCACTTGCCCATAATTCTTGGCTATTCATTGGCACCAACAAGTCATTTGCTAAGATATCTTGTGCGTTGTTAATTGGTGTTCCTTTTTTAACAATATCTTGCGCTTTATCATATAAATTGTCATTGTTAAAAAAATCATCCCAATTTTCATTTACTAAGTAAAATGATTTGTCGGATTGAACTAAGATCCCTTTTGATGTGTTGTAAATTTTCATTTAAGTTAATATTAAGTATGTTAAAAATAATAAAATTGCTGCTGATGTTCCTAAAATGGCTGTTCCCAATGTATGAAAACGGTAACCCATTTTTACATCCATGCCTGATAATTGGGTAACAACCCAAAAGAAACTGTCGTTGGCATGTGAAACGACTGTCGATCCTGCGCCAATTGCAATAACCACCATGGCTTTTTGCAATTCGGTTTCAAACCCTAAGGTCGCCATCATAGGTGCTAAAATGGAAGCTGTTGTTACCAATGCGACTGTAGATGAGCCTTGGGCTGTTTTTATGGCGGCAGCCAATAAAAAAGGCAGCCAAATACTAATATGCACGTTTGATAATGTTTCCCCTAAAGTAATTGCAATTCCTGAATCGCGTAATACTTGACCAAAAATGCCACCTGCACCTGTAATCAACAAAATTGAAGAGGCAGCGACTAATGCTTTACCAATCCATCCATCTGTTGAAAACATATCTGAACTTAATTTTTTTGGAAGTGTTAATGATAAAAAACCACCGATTAATAATGCCATAAATGGCTCTCCTAAAAATGATAAAATCTTAACGAATACTGGAAATGTCTCGTAATCTTCTGTTTTATAACCAAAAACCGATGTAAATAATGATTTAATAACAATTAAAATAATCGGCACAAAAATGGGAATAACTGATTTAAGGGCACTTGGTTTCGACTTTAATAATTCTGAAATTTTTTCTTCAGATACATCTGGACTTGGGTCTATATACGTTTTTGAAACATATTTTTTGATAAAAACAAGACTGATTGCCAAGGCACCCAAACTAATAAAAATACCAAATAACATCACCAGTCCTAAATCGGCTTTCAAATAGTGAGCGGCGGCTATAGGCCCAGGTGTTGGCGGCACTAAGGTGTGTGCTGCTGTTAAACCTAAGGCTAAAGCAATCGCAGAACCCGCTAACGAAATTCCTGCTTTTTTTGATAAACTTTTATTTAAAGGAGAAAGTAACATAAATCCGCTATCTGCAAATACGGGAATGGACACAAACCATCCAATAATAGCCATAGCAAAAGGGATTTTATTGACTCCAGTAAACTTTAATACTTTTTCTGCCAAGGCATAAGCGCCACCGGAATTTTCTAAAAAAGCACCAATAATTACACCAAGAATGATAATCATTCCAATGCCACCCATCGTATTACCAAACCCTTTATTAACAGAATCTATAATTTGGTTTAAGGGCATTCCAGACACAATTCCATAAAGAATAGCAACTAAAAGTAGCACTACAAAAGGGTGTACTTTTAGTTTAGATGTAAGAAAAATAATTAGCAATACACTAATTATTAAATAGATAACCGATTTCGTCAACTTGCTGAGGGCATCGTGGTTGCCATAAGTCACATTTAGTTGGTTTTATTTAGTTTAGTAGGTTATACATATCGAATTAATGCAAATCTCTATCCACTTTAGAACCCGAACCGCCTACAAGAACATCTAAATCGGCTCCCAATTCGGCTCCCTCAACATGATCCAAATAAATACGTACATAACCTCTTGTTGCCATAGGCTCAGGCGCTTTCCATGCTGCTTTTCGTTTCGCTATTTCTTCATCAGAAATATTGAGTTGCAACAATCTCTTTTCAACATCCAAGGTAATCATATCACCATTTTCAACAATTGCCAATGTGCCACCAATAGTTGATTCTGGAGATACGTGAAGTACCACCGTTCCATAAGCTGTTCCGCTCATACGCCCGTCAGAAATACGAATCATATCCTTTACTCCTTTCATTATCAATTTGGAAGGCAAATCAACATTACCAACCTCAGGCATCCCCGGATATCCTTTTGGTCCTACGCCTTTTAGTACGATAACACTATCTTCATCAATTTCTAAATTCGGATCATCAATGCGATGGTGATAATCTTCCATACTTTCAAAAACAACCGCTTTACCAGTATGATTCATCAATCGTTTTGTAGCTGCCGAGGGCTTAATAACCGCACCATTTTCACATAAATTACCTTTTAGAACAGCTATACCAGCATGTTTTTGCAAGGGTTTATCTATTTTGGTAATAACCTCTTCATTGTAGCATATCGCTTTTGCGTAATTTTCCCTGAACGTCTTTCCATTTGCCGTGATGATGTCTTGGTGCAATAAATCGCCCAGTTCTTTCATAACCACTGGTAAGCCACCGGCATAAAAGAAATCTTCCATTAAATATTTTCCTGAAGGCATCAAATTAACCAACAATGGGATTTGACTACCAACACTATCAAAATCTTCTAATTTTAAATCGACACCAATACGACGTGCGATGGCGATTAAGTGAATGATTAAATTGGTAGAACCTCCAACAGCCGCATTGGTTACAATGGCATTTTCGAATGCTTTTCTAGTTAGGATTTTAGACATGGTTAAATCTTCTTTCACCATTTCCACAATACGTCTTCCTGACAATTGTTGCATCACTTTTTTACGGGAATCTGCCGCAGGAATGGATGAAAATCCAGGAAGTGTTAAGCCTAATGCTTCACACATCGTTCCCATAGTTGAAGCCGTTCCCATCGTGTTACAATGACCTATACTTCTAGCTGCACAAATTTCGGCTTCTTGCATCGCTTCAGCATCAAAATCTTGTGTTTTTTGCTTTTCCTTAATCATCCAGTTGAAAGACCCAGACCCAATGGTTTCACCTCTAAATCTGCCGTTCAACATGGGGCCACCTGGCACCACAATCGTTGGTAAATCCACACTACAAGCACCCATAACGGTAGATGGTGTTGTTTTATCACAACCCGTTAAAAGCACAATACCGTCTAAAGGATTTGCCCTAATGGATTCCTCAGTATCCATACTCGCCAAATTACGGAATAACATCGTGGTTGGTCTCATAATGGTTTCGCCAAGTGACATCACAGGAAATTCCAAAGGAAACCCACCCGCTTCCAAAATACCGCGTTTTACAACTTCGGCAACGTCACGTAAATGACCGTTACAAGGTGTTAAATCTGACCAAGTATTGCAAATCCCAATTACAGGTTTACCTTCAAAATAATCATTAGGATATCCTTGGTTTCTTAACCAGGAACGGTGTACAAACCCCATTTTATCATTACCACCGAACCACTCCTGACTTCTTAATTTTTTTTTATCTTCACTCATAATGTTGTAAAACTGAAATATTATTTATTGGGAACATTTAAAATAGCCTCTAAAGCTAATTTAGGTTGTTTGTTTCTATCATATAGCAACGGATAGTTGGTTCTACCAAAAAGAGGATAATCGTTTTTCCAAGACATGCCATCATGCAAGCCCCAAACCGTTACCCTATCGATTTTATCTCTTTTTCTGTAAAAAATCTCAAATAATTCGGCATATCTTTTTGCTAATGCCTCTTCTTCCGCGACTGGCAATCCGTGTTTATAGGGATCTAAAAATGTTTTGAATTCTTCCAACTGATATTGGGGATGCAATAACCCTGTACCAATAACTTGTCCTTCTTTTGTTATGGGTAACACATCAACATCCAATTCGGTTATCATCACTTTGACGCCAAGAGAAGCAAATGAATCGATGGCCGCTTCAATATATTCTGTCTTTGGATAATTAAGTCCCCAATGCCCTTGAATACCAATACCATCAATTTTAATATTTTCTTTTTGCAGAAGCCTTACCATTCGCATGATGCCATCTCTTTTTTCTGGTCGCCAAGCATTAAAGTCATTATAATACAACTCAGTATTTGGAGCATATTCACTTGCAAACTTAAATGCATTCTTCACCAATTCATCACCATTTCCCACACTTTTAACCCAAGCTGTTTCGCTTCTGTAAGAACCATCATCATCAATAACTTCATTGACCACATCCCAAGCTTGTACTTTGCCCGCATATCTACCAGCAACGGTTTCTATATGTTGGCGCAAACGCTCTATTTGAGCTTCTGGCGTATTGGGATTTCCTTTTTCATCTTGAAAAAACCAAGCAGGAGTTTGGTTATGCCAAATTAAAGTATGACCCACAATAAACATGTTGTTTTTTTGTCCGAATTCCACAAAATCATCAGCATCTTTAAAATTATAAACTCCTGGTTCCGGATTTATAACCTCAGCTTTCATAACATTCTCTGGTGTAATAGAATTAAATTGTTGTAAAATGATTTTTCGCGAAACGGAATCAACACCTGAGGACACCTCGACATTAAGCGCGGAACCTATCAAAAAAGCATCCTTGTAGGCTTCTTTTAAATCCTGTAAAGTTATTGGAGTTTCTTTTCGTTTTTCAGTTGAAGAACAACCAACAAAAATTAAAAATGACAAACAAATTCCTAAAAAGGATATAGAGATTTTCATATTTAATGAATTTCAGAATAGATTTTGCGTAAATATATAAAATTTAAAAACAAACAAAAGAAGTTTAACCATTCTCCCTTCAGAACCCAAATAAACGTTCTTTTAGCTAGAAACCTCTTAAAATTATGTGAATTTTTACAAGATGCACGTCTAAATAAACGCAAGGATTGTTGATGCAGAAAGGAAAAAGCTTTTTAAAGTACGGGCGGGGACACTCACTTTGGCTACGCTCAGTATAAACTTCTCATCTCCCCTTACCTTTGAATTTCAAGGAATAATTTCAAATTAAAAAAGCCTCTCGTTTCCAAGAAGCTTTCTATTCAGTACGGGCGGGGAGACTCGAACTCCCACACCTCGCGGCACTAGATCCTAAGTCTAGCGTATATTTGTACAAATAAAGTCAAATCTATTGATTTACAATTGATTACATTTTTATTGATATCGTTTGATTTCATTAAAGACCAATGGAAATCAATAAATGTTGTACCTATGTTGTACCCAAAGATTCTAGGAATTACTTATCTTTATAGTGATTTTTAAATGTTTTTTTGGTAAAATGTTGTACCTGATTTGACTTTCGCAAGAAAACAGGTCAACAATGTCTGCAAGCGCAAAAATAGTTCTTCGTAAAAAGCCCAATGCCAATGGGCTTTACCCGCTTGCCATTAGAATTACCAAAAACCGCCGTTCCACTTTCAAGCATGTTGGTCATTATATCGATATTGAGGATTGGGACGAAAAAAAACTTGAAGTCAAAAGATCACATCCAAACGCAGACATCCTGAACAACCTTTTGTCCACCAAGTTATCTGAGGTACGAAAAGGTTTAATTACACTTCAAACCGAGGACAAAGATGCATCTGCCAGACAAATTAAAACAGAAATATACAAGCCAACTTCTAGTTTGACTTTTTTTGATTATGCCGATGAACATCTTCAAGCCCTGGAGGCTGAAAAGAAAATTAATCGGCATTCCGCTGATTCTGCTTGGATTGGATATATAGTAAAATTTAGTAAATCAAGGCAACTCACCTTCCAGGAAATTGACGATCGGTTTTTGAGGAAATTCAAAATTTATCTGAAAGGTCCAACTGCACTTTCCGAAACTTCAGCCATGAATGTAATGGTGCTTATTCGTCTGTTGTTCAATCGCGCAATTAAAGATAAGGTAATAAGCAAAGAACTATATCCCTTTGGAATCGGCAAAGTTAAAATCAAATTTCCGGAAACGGTCAAGATTGGACTGAACCAACAAGAAATAAAGAACCTCGAAAGTATTGATAAACTTTCCGATGTGGAAAGACATTCTTTAAATATATGGCTTTACAGCTTTTACTTTGCAGGGATGCGTGTTTCCGATGTCTTATTTACGCGCTGGTCACAGATATACGATGGCCGTTTACACTATAGAATGGGTAAGAATTCCAAATTATTGTCCTTAAATATACCCGATAAGGTTGCGAAAATTTTAGAGGAGTATGTATTTGAAAAATCGAGTGATGATGATTTTATTTTTCCAGAAATGCGAAAAGCTGATCTTACGAACGCTAAAGATATATACAACAAAACAAAAACTGCCACGAAAAAGCTGAATGACAATTTAAAGTCCATCATGAAAAAAGCAGGAATCAACAAGAAAGTCACTATGCATATTGCACGACATTCTTTCGGAAATATTGCCGGGGACTCCATTCATCCTCTAATGCTACAAAAACTATATCGACATAGTGACTTAAAAACTACCATAAATTACCAAGCCAATTTTATTCATAAAGAGGCTGATGAAGCTCTAAATAGGGTTATCAATTTCTAATCAAAAAGTCCATCAATATAACATACTACTTTAAAAATGAAACTATCACTCATAAAAACCAAAATCCATAATATTCAAGGAAATCGTGTATTGTTAGATTTTGACCTTGCAGCACTTTACGATGTAGAAACCCGAGTGCTTAAGCAAGCAGTTAGACGTAATCTTAAAAGATTTCCTGAAGATTTTAAGTTTCAGCTTTCAAAAGAGGAATGGAATGAGGTTATCACAAATTGTGATAACCTTCCAGAGAATATCAAATTTAGTCCCGCTACTCCTTTCGCCTTCACAGAACAAGGTGTGGCAATGCTTTCCAGTGTTTCTCAATAGTGACAAAGCCATAGATGTAAATATATCCATATGAGAGCATTTGTAGCGTTACGACAACATCTTACGGATTATACTAACCTTAAGGACCATATTACCCAACTTGAAAAGGAAATGAACATCAAATTTAAGGACATTCACCAAGCATTGAATTATCTATTATAAAAGGACAAAGTACAAATTGAACAGCAGGACAGGGATCGGATTGGGTTTAGAACCGAGAATAAATAAATTGTAATATAATAGCCGATTTATTTATTATTTCCCTGTTTTAATTTTTCATTGTATAAAATTGACCTCTTTTAATAATTCTTCTTTGACGATGCATTGAATTATCAATTAATCTATTTGAAATACTCCTCTTATAATTGTGTCAATACTTTTTCAAGAATAATTTTCCTGCCTCCTTTCTGTTCCTTTAGTTCCATCATTAGTTTTTCATTGTCGCCCAAAACAAACTTGGGAAGCACAAACACAAAGCGCTGAAACTGTCCTTTAAGGACGGCATCGGGCATTTCGTATTTGTAAATTACCTTTTGTAGTAACCTTTGATAAGAGGTTTTGCGATTTTTGTTACCGTTGGTTCTATACACCTTTAGAAAGTCAATTTCAAAATCGATTCCAGACCTATTTTGGACCTGCAAAACCAAGTACACTTCAGAAGCATCATAGACCATTTTTTGCAATTGTATTTTGATTCCTTTCTTGCGTTTAGTTGCCAAGTTTTCATATCTAGAATTCAACAGATGGTCTCCCATTTTCTGAAAATGGGTTTCGTTCTTCGCATATTCATCTTGCGTTCCTGCAACTGGTTCCAGTTCAAAATCCATAGAAAATTCGTAACCGATGCTCTCATTTTCACTGATAAAATAATTTAGTTCCAATAGCTTTTCAGCGTACTTAATAATATATGAATACACCTTGCCATCATTGGTCACTGTGAGCAAATTACTTTCCTTCCCAGGCTTTGCCTGTAGCAATCCAAAATACTGTCCGTTATCCCTATTGTAAGTGAATGCGAAGTTTTCGGCACCTGTTATCGCTTGCCTTATTTGTTTCGGAAAAAACAGGGCTACATTCATTTGATCATTGGCATAAATAGTGTCCAAAGGTCTTTGGGCATGTGTCATTATTGATAAAATCAACAAAAAATAAATAAAAATAGGCTTCATAATTCTAAGTTTTTATTACCCATTATTGGGCTTTTAAGATTAATTGATAATTGTTTAATACCGTCACTTTAATGGTTCGGTTGTCACGCTGAAAGAGCTTCTTAACACCTCCGACTTGGGGCAATCCAGCAATGTTTACATCCTGGAGTACATCATCAACAACCTCACGGGTGGCATCTGCCCTGAAACTATTTTCTATATAAATGCCCTCATTGCCATCCTGCAGGTCATAAGCCTTGAGTTTTATTGGATGATGAGTAATGTTTTCAATATCTATGATGGTCCTGTTAGGCCTAAAACTCACAAATCCATATATAAGTGTATTCCTTGGTATATGAATACCATTGATATTGGTGTCTTCCATTAACCGCATATTCAATCTATAATTGGTCTTTACGGTTTGTGTGCCATCTACCATAACCATAATAGATGGATCCTCCAATATGTTATCATTTGGGATTTCCTTAGGATTTGAAGCAAAAAATAATTGATGTTCCAATCCCAGTTCCTTGGCGGAGATTATATCTTCCATTTCTGCTTCTATCGAATCCAACTTTATCGGTATCATTTCATTTGATGGTTTTGGGGAGTCTTGTTCTGAAATCCTTTCCGAATAGGTAATCCTGCCTTCCTTATAGATACTATCAATCATTTTTATCTTTTCCTTGTCCAGAAGATCAGGATCATATACACCAGTGGAATCCAATAACCTTTCATCATAGATACTTGGGGCATTGACCTGTTTAACATCCTTTAATTCATTAAGGGCGTCTAATTTGGATTCATATGTTTTTTGTCCCTCCTCCAATTTTGGTAACGGAATTTGATTGTTCTCAATAGTGGGTTCATCATTACTGTCCATAATGAGCGTAGCATATGCGACAATAAAGAGCACAACACATAATAGTGCTGTGGCAAATATGATTTTGTTCTTTTCAATTTTCATGGTATTTAAAATTATTGACAATGTTGCTATTCGTTTTTACTGTTTTCCAATTTCCGTAGGCTATTCTCAAAAAAGTTGGTGATCAATAGCCCATGGGTATTATTTGGAAAGTGTCTATCCACATGTATCAGGTTCCCTGAGGTCTTTAGTTCATAGGTATCGGTAATCGTTCCTCGATTGACTTCAAAAATGGTAAGGGTCTCAAACTTATAAGGTTCCTCTTGAAGGTCCAGAACTGATTTAATGGAGACTACTTTTTGAACGAGGGAATACTGAAGTAACCGATTATAAACACCGTCCGCTTTTTTTTGTCTGTAAAGGGCATCTATGGTGCTGTTTCCCAACCATAGTGCCTTTTTGAGATGTTTTTCATAGTTACTGGCATCCATATTGTAGAAATAGCTATGGAACAGTTCTAAATGAGACAGGGACTCAACCTCCAGATTTTCCTTTTGGTCAACCAATTTTAATGGAATCACGCTGCCTTTCGTATTCACCATAAAGGCACTATTGATTGTTTCTTTATGCAATGTGGTCACGGACCATACCGAAACAACGCAGGTTAAAACCGCTCCAATGACCACGGTCAGCACAATAAATCGGTTCAATTTTAGAACATTATAAATATTCATGTAAGGTGTTTTTGTTTTCATTTTTGTATTTCATTATTAATTTTTAATCCCACTATAAGCCTGTCATAAAATACCCTACTAACCCCCTGAAAAGAGTTTTAATGTAAAAGAGGTCGCCTTTCTATAAAGTTTGAATTTTAGGAGCACAACGAAGCCTATGGATCCCAATTGGATCACAGGGGCAAATACTTGACTGCCCCAATCTGTTCCAAATAAGGTATTCCAAAAATTGGTATTCACTTCCGTGTAGAGATTGTTCACAAATACATTGACCAGAAAAAAGGCCGGCACCAACATATAGACCCCGGCATATAGCTTAAAGAAATTATAGGCTAGTCCCCTAAACTTTTCAAATACGGCGAGGCTGATGACCAATGGAAAAAAAGCTTGCATGATCCCTAATAGAAAATAGCGTTCCGCTAGGAACAATGGATAGATAAAAATATCCAACAACCATAAAAAAAGACCCAATATAAAAGCGATGACCTTCAATCCGAAAAGTGGTGTCACCAAGGCTTCATAAAGCAATGCCATGGCCTTTTTGGCGGCTTCCAAGGCACCCACATCCTGTTCCATATCAATATCCTGCATCTGTAACGGGAGGAGTGCCGGAGCCGTATCCCTGTATTGGGTCTCGATGGCCACTAAAATGGTATCAAAAACGTTCAGTACCTGTGTGGAGAATATGACCAATAGGACTACCGCAAAATTTTTGGCTAGTTCCGTGGGCGTTAATCCCCAAGTATAGCCATCATTATTGGCAACACCTTCATTATACTTTTTGAGGATATTGACCAAAAAGAATAAAATTGCCAAGGTTTTCATCCCGGTAATGGTATACTCGGCAAAATCGCTATTCTTTATCGTTGTAAAGACCGCATCCACATATTCCAATCCTATCGACATAACTAATAATTTCCCGTTCTATTATTGATCTTGTCCTGCATCTCCCTAAAAGCGATAATCTCTCTGTAACGTCTGGTCTTAGCTTCAATTTCCGCAACCATTTCCTTGGACTTCAGTTCCTTTTCCCTTAAAAATTGGATCCGTTCCGCATCGGTCATGTTGAGGGTATTGTTGGCCAAAAGCTGGCTCACAAAATCCAGATCTTCCAAAGCCTGTTCAATGATGGCATTAAAGGATTCGGATATTTTATTGACTTCCCCTGGTTTGATATATGGGGAGTTAAGTAGCTCCTTCAGATCGTTCTGTACCATATCAAAAAGCCTCTGATTGTTTCGGGTCAGTTCCCTGACCGCGTTCAATTGCTTGATGACGTTGCTAACCATTTCGATCCGTTCCTTTTGTTGCTTTAAAAACTCTACGGTCTTTAAAAGTTCCGAGGTTTGCTTGGCGGATTCCACCAAGGATTTTGCTAGGCTAATAAAATTGGTATTATCGTATACCGGCATTCCCTGTGCCTGTAGGTTGTTTTCCGAAATACACAGTAATAAGAGCCATACGGCACTTACCATTGTTTTCTTGATTACATGTTTCATTTGTGTTCTTTTTAAAGGTTAATGTTATTGCCTTCTAAGGCTGTTTGATAAACTCGTTTATGGCCAGTTCCATGTTTTGTGTCTTATCATAAATGGCCATGATGGCCTCGTTCTCTGCCCCATCCGTAAGATAAGCGGCATATACTTCCTTGGGGACCTCCAACCTAAAGATGTTGCTGTCCTTCCCTATCTTAATGAATATTTCAGTGTGCTTTCTAATCCCTGACAATTGGTTCCTTATGGATTTTAACTGGTTCAGGTCATGGCTGGACAGGTTCAGTCTATTTTTCAATGCCTCATAACCCTTTTCGTTACGAAGGCTATAGATGACCTGCGTGTTTTCCAGAATGCTGGCAGACGTGGCATTGTTCGGTAATTGGTTAATGGATTGTAGGATGATCCCAATGGCACCGTTCTGTTTCCTAATGGCCTGATAATAGAATTCAACACTTTCCAATACGTTCCCAAATTTCAACTGCTTGGCAAACTCATCAAACAGTATGATGCCCTTTTCCGCCTTGTTCCTCCATATGGTCCGTTGGATGGCCGATTTGATAAGCTTCAACATGACCGAAAGGATTTCCTTATTGTCCTTAACTTCATCAAGTTCAAAAACAATGAGCCTCTTATCCTCGATCTTGTAGGTTTGGTCTTCACTAATGCTGAACAGAAAACTATACAATCCAGGGCCAACATATTCGGAAAGGATATGCAGAAAATTATAGACACTGAAATGCGCGTCACTAATGTTAAGTTTGGTGGACAATGTTTCCTTGTTGGCATCCACGAATTGGTACAATGATTCCAAGGAATGATGGTTCCTAATGGTTGCGTAATAGTTCAGCAGAACCTTTTTCATCGCAACCTCCTCAGCTTTACTGGCTTCCTTTCCGGATGCCAAAAGTTCCAATAGGAACATGGTCAGATCCTCCAATCGCTCAGGTGTCAAATCGGCATCCGTGGCAATATAAAATGGATTGATTCCCAAGTTCTTACCTTGCTCATACCTCAGGATGATATGATCCTTTGGGTACAGCTTAGCAAATTTGGCATAGGAGCCACCCAGATCGATAATGACCAAACGAACACCACTTTCGAAATACTGCCTCAGGATATTATTCGCCAAAAAGGACTTTCCTTCCCCAGTGGGCGCAAAAATGGCAAAATTCCGGGCCTTGATGCGTTTCTTTTTTTCGTCCCAAACATCCTTAAGGATGGGCACATTATGCTGCCTATCGTTGAATATAATCCCTTGAGGATCCGATTTATAGTTTGTATTGTTTATATGTAAACACAAGGCATGTTTCAAATCGGTCACATACAGGTCCTCATTGGAGAAATTGGAAGCAAAACAGCAATACGAATTCAGGAAGTACTGTTTCCGCTCCTCACCTTTGGGATAATAGGGAACCATGTCCAGTTCCTTAAACTCCGCCTTGATCTTGGACGCGATGCGTGATAGTTCCTGGACATCCCGGCTCCAAAATACAATGTTGAAATGGCCCCTAATGATCCTGGAGGAATCATCGGCATTGATCCGGTCAACAATATCCTCTATCTTTTTTAGGATGACCTTGTTCTGTGTACCAAAATTGGAGCTTTTATTAAGTTCCTCGATTTTCTTCTCTAGTAGTTTACGCCATCTGTGTTTATCATCCAGATACATGATCTGGTTTACGATGTGGTTTTCATTTAGGTTTAGCCCTAAACCATCCATAAATCCTTGATGGAATACAAAATCATCGGAGGTAAACCTATCATTGGTCTTGCTACTCTGTACCACCTCACCAAAACAAAGTTCACTATTGATTGCCAATACATCAAAATGGTTATCCCCTATGTCGATATTGGATGTCTTGAGTTGGATATCGGTATCGAAGCCCTCATTAAATCCATTGAAATATGTCCGAGTCAAACTAATGACCTCGTTTTCATTCAATGGCTTGAGGGACACCTTCCTGCTATTGTTTATAAAGGACACAGCATCGTGCACAGCGGTACTAAACTCCCTTACTTTATGATCCATTTGTCTGTGGATCCCTTTCCCCATAGGCCTAAACGGATTGACATACCTTGAATTGTTCAATGCTTTGTTATAGGGCAGTATGAAAAATAGGTAACACCGGTGTTCCAGATAGCCCCTGCCCTTAAAATAATCATGGGTCGCCCGTTCCAAAAAGCTGTTGTTTGGAATGTTATTGGCACTATAGGATGTTTTGAGATAGATATCCTGTTTATGTATGATTGTGCCATTTGGCAAGGATTTAAACCCTTGGAACCATGCCCCATGGATATCCTCAAAGTCAGACTCAGACAATGAAAATATTTCAGGCAGGTCCACCCGGTAGCATAAAAGTACATTGCCATTATTTGCAAATACCATGTTGTTTTGTATATCCAGGATGGGATGATATGCGGAAAGATTAATAGTCTTCATACTCCAAGAGGGTTTGTTTTTTGTTACTAATGGTTTGGGGAAATACCTTATTAAATCGCCAAAGGGATGGGTTTTTGGTTACGCGGGTCAATATGATGTAGAGCATGGCATTGAAAAAAAATACCCCTATGATGGCCAACATACTGAAGGAAAAAATGATAAACAGCAGTGAGCCAATGATGGCCGTTACCATCAAGGCAAACAATGATATGGGCAAACCCATGATCATTGCCCGCTTTCTAATGTTTCGATAGACTTCGTACTTTTTCATGTGCTTTACAATTCTTTCGTAAGGTTTATACCACAATGCCTATTAAATAGGTAAAGATGCCCACAACAGCCCCTGCGATGAGTACAAAGACCAATACCCGGGTAATGCCCTTTTTTAAATCGGCATTTTCCCCAAAGAAATGGCCTGCATTGAATAAAAAGCCTATTAAGAAGATGACGCCTAGGATGATCGGGAATATGGCACGTATGGTATCCGAAACATCATTAACGGAATCTTCAATGCCCCCAATTTGAGCAAATAGGGCGATTGAAACAAAGCACAAAAGCAAGCTTAAATAGATTGATTTTTTCATAAGAACTAAAGTTTAAATTTTTAATAGTTTCGATGTATGAAAATTACAATATATTTACATTTAAAAAATTGATTATCAATATTTTAAATAAAAAATATTAATTGTTTTCAATTGTTTTCAATTGCAAACAAAAGGCAATAAACCATATGGATTTGTGCCCTAAAAAATCGCTGGATTATGAAAAAAAAATTAAAATGCCACCTCAAAAACGTCGTATTTCTTCTAGCCCTGGTGAATATGTACTTGGTTTTTGGTCAAAATACGGAGTCCAAAAAAAGAATCATTATTGATGTTGGGCATGGTGGATATGACCCTGGGGCGATAGGTATCCATGGCATCCAAGAAAAGGATGTTGCCTTGGCCGTTGCCAGGAACATTTTGGATCTTAATGACATCTTATTGGATGGTAAACTGAATATCTATTTGACCAGATATAGTGATGCTTTTGTATCACTTGCAAAGAGAAGTCGGTTGGCTAAAGCCTTAGATGCCGATGTGTTTGTGTCATTGCATTGCAATGCCTCTCAAGTAAATTCCAAGGGCATGGAGGTTTATGCCCATAGCTCGGACAATCCCTATCTCAAGGCATCTACTTCATTAAGTTTATCAATTCTGAATGAGAGTTACAAGAAATTGGGTCTTGGAATACGGGGTGTGAAGTTTTCCGATTTTCAAGTATTGCGCAACATGTCCGGTTTTTGTCCTGCGGTTCTTGTTGAATTGGGTTTTGTGACTAATTGGGATGAAGCCAGCTATTTCATGAAACCCGCAAATAAAAAAGCATTGGCATTAGCCATACTGATTGGCATCATTGATTATTTGGAAATTTGAAAGAATTTTTTTAGATGTTACAATAAGCTAAAAAACAAGTCTATTTTATTTTTTAAAAGAGGCTGTCAATTTGTTGAAATGGGTTCTATATATTAAACGCCTTGGACATAATCTCCTGCTCCCTTCTGGAAATCCCTAAGGCATCGGCTTCCTTTTTCCATTCCGTAACTGCGGATATAACTTCAGCTATTATAGCATTCATTTCCGGTTCTGTCAAGCGAAAAAAAAGGCCCACACTTTTTGCCAAACCATAATCCAGTTCGTTGTTATTTACATCAATATTTAATGACAAACCATCTTTATCAATTGATGGGTTTAAATCATAGGCTGGTGACAGTACCCATCCTAGGCTTGTTAAGATAAAGCCATGGTTTCTCAGGTGGTCATCAGTATTTGAAATGGCTATATTGAATACGATTCTACGCCAAAGCTGTTCTAGGTTTTCATTGACCATGGCACCTTGGTTTTGAATGAACTCAGCCATATCCAAATAACTGGCTTGCTGGTCCCTGACGGTGCCCTCATTATTGCCCGTCATAGTCATTGCAGATGCAAAATGGACACGTTCACCTTCTTCTCGATCAAATCGTTTTGTGAAAAATGTATTAAATTGTCCCGATACCTTTTCTATTCTTGAGGGCGCCATGTGAATACCTGCCTTTAGAGCCAGTCGATAGGCCAAATATTCCCATGCCGCTTTATCCGTTGTATCATTTTTGGAAGGGAATTTAGCAATCCATGGCTCATTATTTTCGTCCAAAATATTTGCTTTAGGCCGTGCACCCCCTAAAGAAGATCCTGGTGCCATTAATATGTCCAGCCACTTTTTAACGTCATCATTGGTTTCTTCATTTTCAAAACCTTTTGCCGCCTCTTGAAGCTCGCGTATTGATGACCATGGAGGTGTCGGCGATAGGTCATTATCATCCAAAAAAGGACCGTTGATATCCGTCTTGAACCGTAAGCCCCCCATACGGCTTTCATCATAAACACCCAACAAATAATCCACTTCGTATAATGTCCTTGCCCTTTCCCCTTCTTCATTTGCACGTTGTACTTCCTTTCGTTTCATTAGTGTACGCCCCCAAGTATCGGGCATACTGTCCAAGAACACCCCAAAGTTTACCTTATTGTTTGGGTATTGTGGACCGGTGTAGAATTGAATATCCGGATCCAAGAGCATTTGTTGTTTGGATGCCACCCAGCCCTTTTCATATTCAAAACTAAATGCCTTCCTTCCTTTGGCATATAATGCCGAAAGGGTCCCGATTAATTGGGGTTTTTGCATGCCTTTCCAATGGGCAAATACGTATATGTCTAATTTTCCAGTAGCCATTTTTGGTTTTAATTTAAAAAATAAAAGATCTATTGACCCCGCCCATTTTAAGGATTAAAGCAACTCCATGTCCTGCAGTTTTCTGCCAAACCCATCATCAGCTGCCAACTTCAAAAAATCTTCCTGAAGTCCCAATGCACGCATTACGTTGAAATAGGCACCTATCGCTACGCTAGGGTTTCCCGTTTCAATGAGGTACAAGGTGCTCCTAACAATATCTGCCCTTTCCGCAACTTGCGCTTGGGTCAGTTTCCTTCTTCTACGGGCCAACTTAATATTACCACCCATCTGTTTAAGGATATCCTTATGCTTTGGAAACAATATTTGTTTTTTCTTTCCCATTTCATAAATGATTGTTATTTCAAGCAAATATAGCCAATATGATTGAAATAACAATCGTTTTTTTATAATTGAATGTGTTATTGACCCCTTGTGATTGGAAAACTATCTTTAGTCCTAATATATGTTTGGCAAATTTTCCTTGTTTTTGCCAAAGTTTAATTGATCTTTAATAAATTATTTATCTTCTAAAAATAAGCCTTTATATGGTCTTAAAACTTATGACTTATGTCCTTTTATCTTTGCTCCCATCATCAAACGCCACCAAATTAAACAACTCCCTCATACGTGAACGCACCCGAATGCCGTAGCGCTCTTCCAATTCCTGGGCATTGAGATTGGTTGTGGCATGGGTTTTAATGCTATAGCTTAGAAATAAATCATATCTGGAAAGCAAGACTTCACCCATGACATTGCAATCTTTACCATAATGCCTTCCCATGGGTTCCACACCAAGATCATCAAAGCAAAAGCACTGTCCATTCCCAAAATCCTCAATGGTTTTATAACCAACGTGATTAAATCCAAAAACAATATTTCTGCAGGGCATCATTTTATAGGGTTTTTGGTGTGGCACAATGTGCCTGAGCAATGTCATCAAACTGGTTTTACCGCAACCTACGGGACCGGTCAACAAAACGCCCTTTCGGACATCCATATCCAACTTTTTACAGTTGGCTTCATCCCGGATCATGTAATTGCAGAGCCTAAAAACAATGTCTCGATCCTCATCGAATAGCTTAAAGGCATCACCAAACAATAGCTTCCCTTTGGCGTTCAGGTAAACAAGGATACTATCAAAATCATAAAGAATCAGATCATCCTGGATATGCCCTAGGGTATATTCCACGTTACCTTCCAAAATGATATGTGGTTTTCTGATACTCATAAAGGCTCATTGTATTTTTTATCCGAACTTGTTTTTAAGTTGTCCTGATATGGGACACTTTCAATCCGTTTGCCATTTGTTTCAGGATTTTCAAAAATCAAATTTTTTAAATTTTCCCGTTTGTTTAAGTTTTTAATGTTTTCCAATGTTTGTATATGTTTGTTTATAGGTACCAATGCTTGTCCACTGCTTGTCCCATTATTGGTACGGCTTTGGTCCAGAGCTTGTCCAGAACTTGTCCCAAAATCGAACATCTTAATGCGGCTGCCCTTAAAGGGATTGTGGGAGGGCTCATATAAAATATAGCTCCAAAGGCTTAATTCCTTAACGCAACGGTGGTAGGTGCTTTTGGACCCGATTTTCGAAAACGACATGACCTCCTCGCGATTGATATAGAATTCGGGTTTAAAGTAATTCTGGTTCCATAATTGGAACAATGCGACATAGAGACTGATATGGGTTGGATTGAGCCTATTATCCCTTGAGAAACACAAAAAAACCGCATTGAGGTGCTTGATATAATTAATCTCCTCCAAAATGGTTGTTTAGAATTTATTATGGACCCTATTGCTTTCCAATAACTCCTGTATCTCTTTGTGTTCGTAATAGAGTACCCCTCCCACTTTGGTATAGGGCAATGTCCCATTGATACGTAGGTTCTGTAGGGTTCCTGGGGAAATACCCAACAGTTCCCTGACTTCCGGTGATTTTAGCCATTTTTTGGGATGCTGTCCCGTCTGGTTATTCAATAATTGTTTGATATCATTCAGTAATTCCTTCTTAAATTCCCGAAGATCTTCCGTAGTGATGATGGTTGCTCCCATAAGTAACATAGATTTTTAAAAAACAAAGCCGCCCGTATTATCATCCCTAAAAATAACGTTTGGGCGACTTTGCCCTGATTTGACTTTCGTGCTACAAAACTCAGGAACAATTTTGAAGTTATATCAATAGTCCACCCAGAGGTGGGTCTTTTTTATCATCATTTTTTTTGGGCATTTTTGGATCGGCATGGTACAAACAAAAAGTTGTCCATGGCCGTAAATGTCCATAAAGGACAGCCATACCGTTCCAAAATCCAACCTCCCAACTTGGGGCGAACTAGGGATCAACTATCCGATTCATCAAATCGTTTACCTAGGGCTTCGATCAGTTTATCCAAGAATTTTGTCTTACTGCATTTCCTTGCCCTTATTTCAATGAAGGTATGGTAATAATTTCCAAGATCGATATTGAACATCTGTTCAAATAAGGATGCCATCTCCTTGATATCCGCTGTTCCACTATTGATGGCACCACTGCTGTGCAGGGCATATATGAGTTCTATTAATTCCGTTTTGCTTCCCGTCCAGAAAAGCTTTGATATTTGTTTCATGGGGTTTATTTTTGGGTTAACTTCATGGGTTTCCAAGGATTTTATTTCCTGTTGTAAATACACAATAAGCATGTCATAAGCCATGATGGTAGCGACTGTACTATCCTGGCAGGTTGAAAATTGTTCATCGGTAAAAAAGTGGAAGGATTCCGTAGGGGAACGCAGGTCTGATTTTCCCCTCACAAAATATTGTTCATCAAGGGCTGATGCGCCCCTTCGATAATATCGGTAGAACTCTAGATTATCATTAAAAAAGACCTGTAGCTTATTGATTTGGTTGTTTAGGTACTTGACCTGAAACTTGGAGCTGCTCCTTGGGCGTTTACTTTCAATTTTATAGAGCTTGACATAATAGATGAGCTTGCTGAAGATTTGTGGCTTCACATGCTTAAAAAAATGGATTTCTTCTTTTATGGATGGAAATCCATTTTGGACTATGGCTTCCCGAAGGCTCTTAATGCATTTTTCGGTGTAGGTAATCCCATGTTCCGCTTTATATAGAATATCATCATAACTGGCTTCCAAAGCCTCCAACTTCGTTTCAAATTCAGATATCAACGCCTGGTATGCCATACACTCGAATCATGGTTTAAGATGATTGATGCCCTTCCATAATGCCCATAAGTTCCAAGGTGTAATTGTCCGATGCTTGGATATAGGCATATTTTGCTTCTACCTTAGCTCCCAATTTTCGCTTCTCAAAAGCTGCCGTCATTCCAAAATCAATACGTTCCATTTTTAATGCCCGGGCACGCTTAATGGTTTGGTACAACAGTTGTCGGTAGCAATGGTACTCTTTAAGGTATCCATAATCCAGTCCAACAAAGGCGGGAACAAAGGTTTTTCCTTGGTTCTTATAACAAAGCATGGCACCAACCATATGGTCTGGACATTCCAGTAAGCTGATGGTGATGAATTCCCAATCGGTGTGTTTGGACATGTTTTCAAACAGGGATTCCGGAAATGGAAAGGTATTGAGGCCTAAATTGTTTTGATGCACATTGGCGTATAGGGCTTGTATCTGTTTCAATTGCTGCCTATTGGCAGTCTTGAGTATATCAATTTTAAACCGTGGCTCCAAGGCCAGTATTTCCTTCCTTAGATGCTGTCTGTTTCGGGAAGATAATGTCGCAACATAGGCTTCCATGGTATCAAAATGGCCAAGTTCCATGGTACAGGCATCGGGCATTTGAACCCTGACAAATCCCTGGCCCTGAAAATAGTTGTGAAAAGGTTCCTTTTCTGTAAAATCCCGGAGCACGACCATTTTGGCCCCCAAACCGACCTGAAGGGTTTCCAAGGTATGCATCATCGCCGTAAGTGCCTGCAATTTCAAGGGATGTCCTTGGTCCATATACATGTGGTTACCTTCCGTAAAAAGAGAGCCTAGACTGAGCACCTCAGAAGTGAGGTGGTAGGGCTTTGATATGCGTTCCCTCTCAATGGTGCTGGACACGTTGACAGGTGCCAGCACATCATCCTTCCATAGTCCCAAAGTCAGGAAGGTTGATAAAATGGGGTTCCCTTTCCGGTCATAAATCATCAGGTACCTAAACGTCCAGTTATGTTCCCTTAATACATGACCTCTAAAGGTATCCTCTAGAAATTTCAGACCTTCCCAATCATATACCCCATGTTTACCAACACAGTCATTCCAAACGGCTTTATCCACTTTTGTTATTGAGTCCTCAAGTTGTATGGTGATATCCTTATGGAATGGCTGATGGAGCGATGAAGCACTGTCCAATTTAAAGGCATGGAACACACGATTGCTATTCGTATGGGTATCTTCCAAGGCCTTTGGAAAATGGTAAGACATGGCGGAAACCAATTCTGCGATTTCCTGTTTCTGGTTGTGCCTTGAAATGGTAATCCTAACCCCAGTGTTCTTAACGGGCACTGCTGGAAACAATCCGAGATTGACATAAAACCCTTCCTTCATAAGACGGTTCACAAAATTATAGCCCGTTTGTGGCATCCCAGTCCCAATATAGAACACTGGAGACTTATTTTTATCAACCAATGGAAGGTCCGTCTGCTCCAAAAGCGCATTAAAAAATGTTATCCGTTCCCTTAATTCATCTTGAAGCGTATGGATTTCAGGGGAAAGATGGATCATTGCAGAAGCCGTTGCCGCAGCCACGGAAGCAGGTTCCAGCTGTGCCGAAAAGGTTAAGGGGCCACCGAAGGTCTTGATGCGCTTGTACATTTTTTTATTGGAACAGACCAATACGGCGCCACTGGCACCAAAGGTCTTACTCAAGGTTCCAAAGACAAAAACATTATCGTCCAAATCGATTTCGCTCAGCACATACCCTGTTCCGTTTTTCCCTATCCAGCTCATGCCATGCACATCATCAAAATAAAGGTGCAATTGGGGATATTTCAAACTTAAGGCTTTCAGTTCCTGAACCGGGGCATAATCACCAAACATGGAATAGATGCCATCGGCCATGTACCAAATTCTTTGACGTGCATTGGCATACGTTTTTATCTTATCCTCCAACATATTCAAATCATTATGCCGGATCATGTCTATGGGTACACTTCTGGTCTTCAATACCTTACTGGCACTTTGCACGCTCCAATGTACCTGATGGTCCAAGATAATGGCATCTCCATCATCCACGACACTTGGTATCACTCCCATATGCCCTAAAGTGCTATTCTTGGTAATGATGGTTTCACATTGATACATTTGTGCCATGGCTTCCTCCAATGCCCTATATAATGGATGCGAAATATAGGATTTGGACAACGGAAATTGGGTGCCGTAAAGTTGAATGGCCCTAATAGCGGCACTCTTTAATCTGGAATCCTGCTCTAGCCCCAAATAACCCGTAGTTCCAAAATGAAACAACGTCCTTTCCTTAACCCCAATCGTTCTTCCTGAAAATCGACCCCCTTCTGCATATAAATGCAGTACGCCCTCCTGAATGGCATCCGTAAACACATCATTTACGCTATCCAGAAAATTGTTTTGTTTGATTTTTGCCATTTTTATATGTGTTTTAGAATTAAAATTTTTATTGAAATATTCTTTGCTTTTCCGATGATTCTTAAAATTCTTTATAAAATTTTAAACCATTTATATCAAAACCTTGAATATTCCATAAATGACAATTGAAATTCCCAAATACACAACAAATCCTACAAATCGTATCAAATTATCCCAAATCGACAATACTTTTCATACAAATTATTTTTATTTTTATTATATTACTTTCAAAACCTCATAAAGCATGATTGCAGCACATGATAGTTATGAGAATGATTATGCCAGATTTTGGTTTGCCGAACACATTCTCTTCATAGAATACAAACCCCAGACTACCATCAACCTAAAGGTCGCCAAACGCGTGGTTGCCGATAGGATACTTTTGCAGGACGGCAAACCTTACCCCGTGCTATGTGACATCAGGGGCATTATAGATTCCGATAAAGCTGGCAGGGACTATTTGGCAAAGTCAGGCTCCGTACTGATCACGGCTGCCGCCCTGATAATCCATGAACAGGTTTCCCTGACCATTAGCAATTTTTATCTACACATCAGCAAACCAACGGTACCAACGAAACTATTTACGACACGGCATGAAGCCTTAATCTATTTAAAGCCTTTTATAGATGATTGAACTTTAAAACCCAACATCGTATGATAGAACCACACAATAAAGAACGCGTTGTAGCAATCCATAAAATGTTATTTGAAATGGCCAGGGGCAATTTCAGCGGGCGAATCCCTTTAAGTTCCCATGACGATGCCTTGGAAACCTTGGTAGTATTGATCAACATGGTCGCGGAAGAGATGAAGGAATCCATTTTCCATACAGGATATGTCAACCCACATCGTGGACAAAGGCTCATCAGTCACATGTCCATTATCATGGATATGTTCGGGACCATTAAAAGTGCTACCCCTAATGTTCTTTCCTTTTTGGGATATCCAGAGGCTGATTTTATCGAGCAACCCATCCAAACCTTTATAACCGAAACCTCCTATGAACAATTAGATCTTGAAAAAGCCACTTTAGAGGGTAGCACTCCTATCCAAAGGGCAGCTTTAATCCAGTTCCATACGAAAGACCAAATAATGGTAGCAACTCAATGTACCTTATCCCCTCTTTCCAATCGTTCGGAGATGGTACTGAGCTTTGTAACGACCTTCCCACAAGAAAAAAATAATGCCACAGCGTCGAATGAAACTGAAATAATCACTAAAAAGCAGCCAGGTACAAGACGTTCGGATGCCCAACTGATCCAAAAACTCTATGATTATATTCTGGCACATTTGGAAGAGCCCCTGCCGTCCATCAAGAAATTGGCCTTACAATTTGGTACCAACGAATTTAAGATCAAGGAAGGGTTTCGGTATTTTTTCAAGACCAGTATTTACAAGTTCTACACTGAGGAACGTTTGAAGCGTGCCCATTTAATGATACGGCAAACCACCATTCCCTTAAAAAACATTGCCAGCATGAATGGGTACCATGATTACCCTAATTTTTCCAAGGCCTTTAAAAAGTATTTTGGACAGGCACCCAATACCCTGACCCGCCCGGAAATGGAATGATGCTTCGATTTTAAAACGGCTCCCTACTAGCTAAGCGGTATTCCCGATACCACAATTGGAAATGCTTTGGAATCCTGAATTTTACAAAACAGAATCCAAAACAATACCATGACACCATTATCCATCCGCATCAAAACCATCCTGATTGAAATCATAAAATTACTTTTTATGGTACTTTTTGTATATACCGCGACCAGTAAACTGCTCGATTTTGAACATTTTAAGATGCAGTTGGAAAAGTCCCCTTTTATTTCAGCCTATACGGATTGGATCATTTGGGGCCTTCCCATAGTGGAATTTACCATTGTTGGATTGTTTCTTTTCCAGAGATATTTGGTATTTGCACTATATGCCAGTCTATTTTTAATGAGCCTTTTTACCACATACATAGTCATGGTGCTAAATTTCAGTGATGACATCCCTTGCGCCTGCGGTGGTGTTTTGGAATCATTGGGATGGAACGCCCATGTTGTTTTCAATCTGGCCTTTATGGCCTTAGCCGTTATATGCATTTCATTATCGCATAAAAAAAATTCACCAAAATAAAAACATACTGCGCAGTACCAGGGGAAGGCCGAAAACCTGTAAAAAAGAGTAGGCCACAAATCTTTAAAAACATATATTATGAAAACAAACATTTTTAAAACCATTCTACCCGCTATAGCCATTGTATTGGCCATGGGTCTTTCGTTTGCCGTGGAGTCAACCAGAGTTGTCCAAACAGGCTATTTTGATGATCCCTTAATCGCAGGGATCCAAGAAGAATTGACTGATTGCCAAAAGGATAATCCTGAAGATCTGTGTAAAACGGCGTCAGGGTTTCAATTGTATGATACGGCGGATCTTGATAACATCCCAAACAATGAACTTAAAAGGGTAAATCAATAGTCCCTTGTCCTACTGAAAAGGTGTCCTTATTGGACACCTTTTCTTAACTTATTCTATAATAAAATATTAAAACGCCTCCTAGGTTGTCAAGTATTTAAAAACTGTTTTAACAACAAACACTTTAACCGCTTATTATTTTTTATTCTAGGTATTTAATTATCTTGGATTCCAACTGTGGCATTTTCACACCCTGATCTACAACTACGCCCTTAGTATCCAATAGCCAAAAAGTTGGCAACGTCTTTATGCCATAGAGTGCATGTAATTTGACACTGGCTTCCCTCCCTTTATCCAAGCGTTGTGGCCAATTGGCATTTGCTTTTTCCAATATTTTTAAAACTTGATCTTTGGCAACATCCCCATCATCGGCAATACCTATGATTTCAAAACCATGGTCCCTGTACTTATCGTACAAGGTCTTCAAGCGGGGCATAACCGCGATGCCTGAGGGACAGGTTGTAGACCAAAAATTAATCAACACTACTTTTCCCCGCATTTCTGCCAGATCCACTTGGCTACCATCCATAGCGGTGAATGTAAATTCCAAAGGTTTGTCAGCGTCCACTTCCAAAGCCCCCAATGCTTCTATATTAGCCAACAGGGACTTACGCAATGCCGTAATGCCCTTGCGGTTTGCCATTGGGTTGGTATCTCCTGACTTTCGCAAAAACCTATCTAGATAGGAGTTAGCCAGTCCAGATGATAATTTTCTCAAATCATCCAACATAGCTTGTATAAATGTTGCCACAGTCTCGGAGTCGGGATAGGCATCCATTAACCGCTCCAAGCGTAATGGCACGAACTCAAAATAGTTGGCTTCCATAGAGGCCCAAAAATCCTGTTCCATAGGATCCTTGGATAAACAGGTATATTTATTTTTCGCTAAGGAATAATCCCGATTAAACAACAATATCTCCGCTTTTGCTTTGACTTCCACAGAAGCATTGGAAGCCAAAATCTGATCTACATAGTCCTTCCCCTTGTCCAACCAACGTTTCTCAGCTTCCCTATCAACGGGTATTAAGCGATAGGCTTTTGACCATGCACCCGACTGCCCCCTAATCGCCAAACTAGCTATGGCCTCTATCTTTTCAGGTGCTAAAGAATCCGGGATGAATTTTGGGGTGAAATATGAGGAAAAAAACAATACCAAGGCTTGGTCATGGTGCGGGTCGTTTGGATATTTTTCCAAAAACGCTTCCGCTAATTTTGATCGGGTGGTGTATAACCGATCTATATAGCGCATGGCCTCCAACATACTTAAATTATCATATTCCCTGCATCCTTCAGGAGCTTTACAGAAAAAGTTCTTCATATAATCCAAATGCTCCCAATCCCTTTGTGCATCGGATTTATCACTGGTAGTTTGGGAAAATATAACAGGCCCTGTACTTAAGTACAGAGCGATTATTATCATATATTTTATTAATTTCATAGGTTTAATTTTAGTTTGCATTATTAAATATAAATTCTCAATACCCTTCATTTTGTGGCCTTAGGTTGGGATTGAATTCCAGATCGTTTCCGGGTATGGGCAATAATACGTTGGTAGATTTCCAATTAGGTTTAATGGAACTCAATACTTCGTTTGCCCTATCAAATCTGTTTAAATCAAACCACCGGTGACCATGTTCCGTAAACAGTTCCACTTGGCGTTCATGTAGCACCGCCTCCAACAGCCCTTCCTTGGTTGAAGCTGTTGTATCACCGAGACCTGCACGGTTTCTAAGCACGTTGACATCCCCTTGAGCTCCGGGAATGTTTCCCAAATGCGCCCTAGCCTCTGCACGTATCAAATACTGTTCGGCCAACCGCAGAATGATTGAATACTCGAGGGACTGGCTCGTTGTGTTGATGGTCTGCTTATACTTATGGGCGAAGTATAAGGTTGTCAGCCCATCATTGGATGTGAAGCTTCCAACCCATTGTGTCCGTCTCAAGTCCCCAGGCTCAAATGCCGCCAACAAAAGGGGTGTCAACGCATAACCCTGTGTTGGAATGGAAGTAATGATCATGTTTTGGGCCTCTTGCGTGTTCTTAATGCTAGGCCCTCCTGGCTTAAACTGCCAAATGGTTTCGGTTGCATTTTTCAAGAACACCTTATTAATATCGGTTTCCAAGGTGTGCGCACCAATGACATCTGATGCCGTTGCCTCTGCCAGTTCCCAATCCCCATGATATAGGTACATGCGAGCCAATAAGGCTTTAACGGCCGACCTATTTGGCAGTACACGTTCCCCAACACTAACATCATCCAATAGATCCACAGCAAGTAGAAGATCGCTTATTATTTTCCCGTAAACGGTATCCATGGGCATTCGGGACACTTTATTATTATCAATATAACTGGTTGCGGTAATATATGGGACATCCCCATAAATTCCTACCAACAAGCTATGAATGAAAGCCCTAACGAACAGGGCCTGTCCTTTAAACCGCTCATGTTCTTCTAGACTTAAAGCCGTGGCCTTATCTATGCCTTGAATGATATCATTGGCGACATAAATCAGGTTATAGGCTTGGTTCCACCAAGACAAAACCGTAGGGTCGTAGGCCGTGATACCATGGTTATAAATATTCAATAGATTGGTGTTCCTACCATAATAATCCAGTTCATCTGCATAAGCACCCATGGAAACGCTCAGTCCAAAGTTTCCAGAGACCATGCCCTGCTCCCGCATTTTGTAATAGATATTCGCGAAGGCGGATTCCACGGTGGATGCATCCTCAAACACCGTTTCCGAAATCAACTTATTTTTTGGGGCATCTATCTCCAAAAAAGACTCGCAAGAAGTCATGTTAAATGATACAGCCAATACTATTAGCATTTTTATAGTATTCCGAATGCTTTTGTCCAGAGACCCAAAAACCAATCCCCTTAATTTTAAATGATATATTTTATGTTCCATATGTTCATGTTTTAAATTAAAATCCCAGTTGTAACCCTAAAGTGACTTGCCGCAATGGTGGCAAATATCCATTCAAGGGCTGTTCTGGATCCAAACCTTCAAAATCGGTTAAAGTCCACAAATTTTGGCCCTGTAAAAAGAGGTTGATATCCATCCCCTTAGTTGCGGTTTTGGGCAACTTATAGTTCAACATGATATTCCGCAATCGAATGAATGAGGCATCGCCAATGGCCGCACTACTTTGGGCTTGGTTTTGGGCAGCCACCCCAACACCTGGGAAGCGTCCGAAATTGGCACGTTGGATGGGTTTGATGTCGCCCGGTTCCTGCCAACGGTCAAGAAACGAGACCGGTTTATTTTCCATGAAACCAACGGAAGCCCCATAGTACACATTGGTATAACCCTTTTGCTTTTTAAATTGAAAAAAACATTCCAAGGTCAGGTTCTTATAGGTAAATGAATTTCCAAATCCACCAAAGTATTCTGGAGTGAGATCCACAATCCATTGCCTATCCACTACACCTCCTATGGTTCCGTTTCCACTGTAGTCCTCAAATTGATAGATACCCGTTTCGGGATCTACCCCCAAGGCATGGTAAAGTTTTGTAATTCTCAAAGGTTTCCCAATGATATACCTATTGGCAAACGTCGATGTTTCCAATCCGGGAAAGCTTACCAATCTATTTTTGGCCACCGTAAAGTTAAATGTTGTGGACCACGTGAATTGTTTGGTTTGAATATTAACGGACTGTAAGTCTATCTCAAAACCCGTGTTTTCAACGGTCGCATTGAAATTACCAGTGACTTCCGTAAATCCCGTGGTAGCAGCCAATGGAATCCCAATAAGCTGGCTGGAAGATCGGTTTTGATACCAAGAACCGCTTAAGCTCACCCTGTCCTTAAAAAAACCAAGTTCCAAGGCGGCTTCCAATTTATTATTGGATTCCCAACCAAATAAGGGGTTAAATATCCCCGAAGGCTCAAAAACGGTCGTGCCATCATAATCAAATCCCGTAACATTATAGGTATCCAGAAACCGATAGTCCCCAATATTATCACTACCTGTCACACCATAGCTTCCCCTGAGTTTTCCAAAACTTAAAAATGATGATTCTTTTAAAAAGGATTCTTCAGAAAACAACCACGCCACGCCAACAGCTCCAAAATTCCCAAATTGCTTGCCAGGACCAAAACGTGATGATCCATCCCTCCGCCCAGTTAAGTTAAGGATATATTTATGTCTATGGGTTAAGTTGATACGACCAAAGAATGCCTGATAACGGTATTCACTATCCATTTCCTGAAGTACTTCAACCTCATTGGCGGCAGCAAGGTTACGTATCAAATTATTACTGGGAAACCCCGTCCCCCTAATGACAGATTGCTCCGTCACATCCTGTTGGAAGGTGCTGCCTACCAATATATCCAAGTTGGTTTGCCCCCATTGGTGTTTCCAGTTCAATTGTGGTTCGATGATCCACGATTGGCGAGTGCTTGCATTTCTGGTCAAGGATGATCGCTCTGGCCCATACCCTAAACTTGGTCTGAAAGCGGTACTAGGGAAGGTAGTGTACGTGTCCAATTGGTAATTGGTATACCCTAGGCTTGTTTTGAATTCCAAACCCTTTCCCAACAGATATGAAAGCCCCATATTGCCAATAAGGCTATTGGACTTTGCTTTATACGTCCGTTCCAAGGAAGCCAAGGGATTGTCCCAAGTATTGTTCTCCCAGTTCAAACGTCCATTAGTATCGTAAAGGGCAGGCGCATTAGGTGCTAAGGTTTTTGCCAATAAGGTAAAATCTGCTAAAGGAAGTTTGTTATCCTCTACACTAAAATTGGTTGACAGGTTGATTTTAAACCGTTGGTCTTCGGACTGGTGTGTGATGTTACTGTGCAGCGATGACTTTTTGTAATTGGAATCGCCAGGAAATACGGTGGTTTCTTTTTGGGAACCACCACTGATCAAAAATTGGGTTCTTTCACTACCTCCGGACACCGAGAGCTGTGCGTTGTTACGAAAGGCCGTACCTCCAATCAATTCCTTTTGCCAATCGGTATAGCGGTTCTGATCCCATGTTTTTAAGTCTGGCCATACAAAATCATAAGCGGGATTCTCCAGAAACGTGCCAAAATTGTCATTGATAATAGCTTCCCTACGAACCTCCAAATACTGTTGGGTATTCATTAAATCCAAATAATTGGAAACCTGCCCCAAGGTCGTGGTTAGGCTGGCTTGGAACCGTGTTTTCCCGACTTTACCCTTTTTGGTGGTAATCAGTACCACCCCATTTGCACCACGCGACCCATAAATGGCGGTGGCATCGGCATCCTTTAGTACTTCAATGCTTTCAATATCAGAGGGGTTTATGGCATTTAGGGGACTGACGTTCCCTTGATTGATGGAAGATCCTATGGAGGTGGCTTCCAAGGACTGTCCCCCAAACGGCACCCCATCCACAATATATAATGGTTCGGTAGCACCATTAATAAAGTTCTTACCACGAATCTCGATACTGAACCCGCCACCGGGTACACCCGTGGACTGTACAATATTGACCCCAGACATATGCCCTTGCATGGCAGCTAAAGGATTATTTACGGGTTGCTTATCAATGGTCTTAGACGTTATTCGGGAAATATTTCCAGTACGTTCCCGATCACTGACGGTATAATACCCTGCGTTGATTTCCACAGTGTTTAAAGCCGTGATATCGGTTTCCAATATTACATCGAGTTCACTTCCCGAAACAGTTATTTCCTGGGTTTTAAAACCTATAAAGGAGAATACCAGAACCTCATTGACATCCACTTTAATGGTGTAAAAACCATTAAAATCAGACACTGTTCCTTTTTGGGTTCCTTTCACACTGATGGAGACCCCTGCTAACGACATGCCTTGGCTATCTTTAATGGTGCCATGGACTTCGGATTGCTTTATTCCCACTGCCACTGTATTTACATGAAAAATGAATGGGTTTAAGGTAGTGGCATGACTTGGGACAGTCGAGAGATAAAAAACAAGAAATAGACTATTCCTGTAGATGGTCTTATGGTTATTTTTCATATGTGATACTTTTTTGTTTTTCAAAGGTCATATGCAATCGCTTTTTTATATTGGTATTTGAATTACCAAGTCGTAGCGATTTCATATATTTGAATTAGAATTAAACATTTAGTGATAAATCGAAGCCTCCTACAAGACCGTGCAAAAGTTTGTTGGAGGTTTTTTTGTATTTGTTTTATATCATAGGCATAAAATTTTAAAGGGTTATAACTAAGGAAAGCCCACCGCCGTTATCTGTTGCAGCCAGACGTTAGCGGTGTCCTTCCAGCGACTAATCCAAAGGCTTATTTATAAGTTGCCCATATGCGTAGCGTGAAGGCTGAAAACCTTTGAAAACTCGGATTTTAAAATTTGTGGAATCGTGAATTATGGGATATTAAATGTAACGTTATCCGAAAATGGTATTTGAGAACCATCCCATAATATGTGTCAACTTAAATTGGGTTTTTGGGCTTTTTACTAAACAGGATGTCAAACACGGAAAGTCCAAACACACCATCGTGTTTTAAGGACATTCTTTGTATTAAATAACAAAACGTGTTTTGCATGCTCTTTTTGGTTTAACAATGAACCCATGCCATGCTCCAAATGCCAATAAAAAGAAACGCTTAGAATGTTGAGTAAAACCTAAAATGTTGGAAACAAAAAAGGCGCGAAACTCATCCGGCCGGTGCGCCAGGGTGAGAAACACATTGGGGATAAAACCGGATTTTTCCTGCACGGCCAGGATGCGCGCGCGCAGGTCTTCGGGCAGGGCGTCCAGTTCCGGCACGGGAAAACGGCTGATGGCCGGGGTGAGGTCAGCACTCATGACAAACTCCTAAAAAATAAAAAATATCGCTGTCCACGCTGCGTGATGCACAGACAAGGCGCACCACACCACATGGCCAGAGGGGCATGTGGTGAGCGCGTGTTAGCTTAACGGTTGACGTCGACCACCACGCGGCCGCGCACCTCACCCTTCAGCAGGCGCGCCGCCAGGCCAATCGCCTCATCCAGCCCCACTTCCTGACTGCCGATCAGCGCCAGCTTGTCCAACGACAATTCCTGCGTCAGCCGCTGCCAGGCCACCAGCCGGTCGGCGCGCGGGCGCATCACGCTGTCCACCCCGGCCAGGGTGACGCCGCGCAAAATAAACGGCGCCACGGTGGCCGGCAGCGCCATGCCGGCGGCCAGGCCGCACGCCGTCACCACGCCCTGGTATTGCATGCTGGCGCAGACATTGGCCAGCACATGGCCGCCCGCCACGTCCACCGCCCCTGCCCAGCGCTCTTTGCCCAGCGGCTTGCCAGGCTCGGCGTACGGCCCGCGCTCGATCACCTCCGCCGCGCCCAGCGCGCGCAGAT
>NCDW01000318.1 GCA_002280395.1 Flavobacteriales bacterium 32-35-8 | reverse complement strand
GTACCTTTAGCTGCAGTTGGTTTTAATTTGATTAATGTTTGAACGATTTCGTGTGCATTGTCATAGATTTTATCAGCATCAAAAGATACTCTACCTATTCCAGCATGAACGATACCAGTTTTATCAACTTTGAAATCGATTTTACCAGCTTTTACTTCAGCAACAGCTTTAGCAACATCCATAGTTACAGTTCCTGTTTTAGGGTTTGGCATTAAACCTCTTGGCCCTAAAACACGTCCTAATGGACCTAATTTACCCATAACAGCAGGCATAGTGATGATTACATCAATATCTGTCCAACCGTCTTTGATTTTTTGAAGATAATCATCTAAACCTACGTGGTCTGCACCAGCAGCTTTAGCTTCTGCTTCTTTATCTGGAGTAACTAATGCTAATACTCTTACATCTTTACCAGTTCCGTGAGGTAATGTTACAACCCCTCTTACCATTTGATTCGCTTTTCTAGGATCTACACCTAACTTAACTGCGATATCAACAGACTCATCAAATTTTGCAGAAGCATCTTTTAAACTGTATAGTTTATTCTTCTCAATTTTTGCTGCAGCCTCTTTTTGCTTTTTTGTCAATTTTGCCATTGTCTAATTCTTTTAACGATTAAAAAGGAGCATTCCCTGTTACTGTTATACCCATAGATCTAGCTGTACCTGCAATCATACTCATAGCTTTCTCTAATGTAAATGCATTTAGATCGGCCATTTTGTCTTCAGCAATAGCTTTAATTTGGTCCCAAGTAACACTTGCAACTTTTTTACGATTTGGTTCACCAGAACCAGACTTTAGTTTTGCTGCCTCTAATAATTGAATTGCAGCAGGTGGCGTTTTAACAACAAAGTCAAAAGACTTGTCTTTATACACAGTAATTTGTACTGGTAATACTTTGCCAGGTTTATCTTGCGTTCTAGCATTGAACTGCTTACAGAACTCCATGATGTTAACCCCAGCAGCCCCCAAAGCAGGTCCAACCGGTGGCGATGGATTCGCTGCACCTCCCTTAACTTGTAGTTTAACTACTTTACTAACTTCTTTTGCCATTTTTTAAAAAAATTTAGCACATCTATCAATTGGAAGCGATTGATGTGATTTATATATGTAACGAAAATTATACTTTTTCAACTTGCATAAAACTTAACTCTAAAGGTGTTTTTCTTCCGAAAATTTTCACCATTACTTCAAGTTTACGCTTTTCTTCATTTACTTTTTCAATAGTTCCATTAAAACCATTGAATGGACCATCTACCACTTTTACTGTTTCACCAACAGCATAAGGAATAGCAACATTATCTACTTTTACAGATAACTCATCTACTTTACCTAACATTCTGTTTACTTCAGATT
>NCDW01000144.1 GCA_002280395.1 Flavobacteriales bacterium 32-35-8 | reverse complement strand
AAACTATTATAAAAGCAATAGTATTAACTCCATTCAAAAGGAATATGAAAAATTCTATTCTAACTATTATTATAATGTATCTTCATTAAAAGCACCTCAGTTTGAGGACAAATTAAATTTAAATACATTCAAAATATATGAAGACTACAAATTAGATAGTATTTGGCAACCCATGCCCGAAAAAACCGATCATATTTCTGCAACATTCATACCTAGTAGTCTTCTAAACTCATTATACCTTCCTAACAATGATAAAAGAAACTCCGAATTAGCCATAGTTTATCCTATAACCAGAGAACATCAAATTAAAATTAAATTACCAACCGATTGGGGAATTAAAAACGAAAAATTATACGTAACCTCTCCTGGATTTTATTATGAATGGAAAGTTGACTATGATAGAAAAGAAAAAACCATCAACCTTAACTATTATCTAAAAACACTAAAGGATCATATTACTCAAGATGAATTTAGAATATACAACCAAGATGCTAAAAAAGTAGATCAGACCACAGCATACATGATTTATATTCCTAAAAATTTCTCAAATTTAAGTTCAACATCCAATGGCAGTAATATCCTTTTTGACGGCATTGTTGCTATTGCAAAATTATTATTTATAATTGGTAGCATTATCACTATTGTGCTTTTAATCTTTTGGTATTTCCAAAGGAAAAAAGCACAATAATTTATTATTTTTAATACCCTCCGCGAATATGTCTATGCACTTCTGTTTTATACAACGTTGTTAAAGCAGCATGCACTTCTGGAGACAAGGCCTGTAAATGAGACACTTCAGCATTGGAAATGACTTGTTTTGGTGAACTTGCTCCTGGAATGATGGTACTAACCGCTTTATGATCTAATATCCAACGTAACGCCAATTGTATCATGGTCATATTATTTGGCAACACATTCTCTTTAATGCGTTCTACCAACTCCAAACCTTTTTCAAAAGGCAAGCCTGCAAAGGTTTCCCCGACGTTAAATGCGTCTCCGTTTCTATTAAAATTTCTATGGTCATCTGCTGCAAATGTTGTTTTAGCATCAAATTTACCTGATAATAAGCCGCTTGCCAATGGCAATCGTACAATAATACCAACACCTTTAGCTTCCGCTTGCGGAAATAATTCGGTCACTAATTTTTGTCTAAAAATATTAAAAATGGCTTGTAGTGACAACAAGCCTTCTTGTTCCATGCACACAAGACCCTCTTCAACGGTCTCAACACTAGCTCCAAAATGTTTAATGAGGCCTTCGTTTTGTAAATCGCGAAGCCAATTAAAAACGCTTCCTTCCTTTAAATAATGTGTTGGTATACAATGCAATTGTAATAAATCTAAAGAATCAACACCTAAACGTTCCAAAGAACCTTCAACCGTTTTACGCAAAACATCTTTAGTATATTTATCTGGAAAGGCATTTCCTGCCCTGCCAAATTTGGTGGCCACACGTATGGGCGTATCGCAGGTTTTTAAAAATTCGCCGATTAAGGTTTCGCTTTTTCCGTCACCGTATACGTCAGCCGTATCAAAAAACGTAATATCATTTTTAACGGCCTCATTTAAAATATCAAAAGCAGCATCTTTAGAAATATCAATTCCCCAATTGCCTCCCAATTGCCAACACCCCAAACCAACTTCACTAACATTAAATCCGTTTGTCCCTAATTTTCTAGTTTTCATAAAATAATCTCAAAATGTTTATTAATAATAGTTTACAACTTTTAATCGTATAAAAAGCTTATAAAAACGAAATTATAAAGCTTTCAAAATTAAAAATTATAGATTTAACTTCTTAATCAGACATTAAATATATAAACTATGAAACCAATAATGGTAGTTTTAGTAATATTCTTTGCCAGTACTAAATTTTGTAATGCGCAATTTATTTCTGGAGATGACAAATTGCATTTTGGTGCTGGCGCATTAATTTCTGCTACCACTTATGCAATGGTTTACGGCATTACTAAAAATAAGAAAAAAGCTTTTTGGTATAGTTTAGGAACCTCTACGCTTGCTGGTTTAGCAAAAGAAGTTTATGATAGTAACCAAGAGAATAATAAATTAGACACAGGCGATATGATAGCGACCTCATTGGGTGGCTTAACGGCAACGGTTACCATAAATTTATTTGTCGGAAACCGAAAAAACAAGCGCATATCGTTTGTTCCTATTGAATAGTCAAAATTGTATCTTTGGATATGGCATTCAATCTTCCAAAAAACAAAAAATTAATCCTTTTTGATGGCGTTTGTAACCTTTGCAATACGTCGGTGCAATTCATAATTAAGCATGACAAGAAAAACATGTTTCTTTTTGCAGCATTACAAAGTGATGTTGGGGGGAAAATTATTGAAGCGTTTCATATTGATATCAAGAAAACAGATTCCATTATCCTTTATACGCCTGAAAAAGGGATTGATTACAAATCGACCGCTGCTTTAAAAATAGCTCGGTATTTAGGATTTCCAATAAACATAACGAGTGTTTTCATAATCATACCTTCGTTTATTAGAAATTGGGTTTATGACTATATTGCCAAAAACAGATACAAGTGGTATGGCAAAAAAGAGAGTTGCATGATACCAACACCAGAAATAAAAAATAAGTTTTTAGGATAGACCTAATCCTTGACCAAGCTCCCCCATTCTGTCCATGAACCATCATAAACCGAAATATTTTGATATCCCGCAATAGTAGCTCCTAAAGCTAAAACACAGGCCGTAATACCAGACCCACACGAAAAAATAAGCGCATCGTCCTTTTTAGCAACTTTTTGAAATTTAGATTCAATCCCTTGTTTTGGTATCAATTTATTTTCATTCAGTAAATCTTCATAAGGTAAATTAATGGAATTTGGTATCGTTCCCATTCTCAATCCCGCTCTTGGTTCAGCTTCCAAACATTTAAACCTAGCTTCAGAACGTGCATCCATAATGAGGTGAGTATTATTTTCTGAAGCTTCTTTCACTTTATCAAAAAATACCATGAGTTCAGGTTGAAAGGTTGCTACAAAATTTCCTTTTTCTATCGGTTTCTCAATCTTAATTTCAGTTTTATAACCCGATTTAATCCATTCAGGAAGTCCACCATCTAAAACCGCTACATTGTCATAACCCATAGCTTTAAATAACCACAAAACCCTGGCACTTGAATAAATTCCTTTATCATCGTAAACTACAATAGCACTATCTGTATTTACACCTAATTTTTGCGCTTCTTTTGTGAATTGTTCTTCGGTCGGACATGTAGTTGGAAATGGTGCGGATGTATCACTAAAAGCTTCCTTTAAATCAAAAAAGCGGGTATTTGGTATTTGTACTTCGGAAATATCAAAAGATGGATTAACGACTTTTTTAATGGAACCATCTAAAATAACCAAATTATCATCATTCAAATGATTGAAAAGCCATTCAACGGAAACCGTGGGTTTTTTTATTAAAAGTTTCGACATAATACTATTTTAAGAATCCAAATCAAATGTTTCAGATGTATCTTTTTTATTCTCATAATGAAGCATATTTTCTCCATCGGCAATAATGGAACATACAATAGAATCGCCCGTTACGTTAACAACTGTTCTAAACATATCTAAAATCCTATCCACCGGAAAAATAATGGCAATCCATGCTGGATTTAACCCGACAGAATTCAAAACAACAATGAGCATAACCAGTCCTGCACTGGGAACAGCCGCCGAACCAATAGATGCCAACGTTGTAGAAAGCACAATGGTTAATTGCTGGCTAAAAGTTAAATCTATCATGTGCAATTGCGCTAGAAAAATAACAGCCACAGCTTGATACAAGCTTGTACCATCCATATTTACGGTTGCTCCAATCGGCAAAACAAAACTGCTGACTTTTTTATCCACACCTAAATTTTGTTCCACACACTCCATAGTTACAGGAAGTGTTGCTGCGCTACTGGACGTTGAAAACGCTAAGGTTTGTGCTGGCCCCATAGCCTTGAAAAAGCCCAAATAAGGTATTTTTTTCACGAATAGCCTTAAAATTCCAGGATATACCACAAAAATCATGAGAAACAGCCCTATCAAAACGGTTAAGGAATACCAACTTAAACCTTTAAAAATCTCAACCACTTTACCAACATCATTTCCTGCCATTTTGCTAACCACTCCTGCAAGTAATGCAAACACAAAAAAGGGCGCTGCCTGCATCACTAAATCAACCATTTTGAGAAAAACTTCATTAATACCATCAACAATGTTCAAAACAGGTTGCGATTTTTCTTTATCAATAAAAAGCAAGCAAATCCCAAAAAACAAGGCAAAAAATATGATTTGGAGCATCATACCATTATTTGATAAAGCAGCCACAAAATTTTCTGGCACAATATCTACCAAGGGCTGTAATGGTGACACTTGTTCCTGCTTCTTAGCTTTTTCAATTTTATCGGAAACCGAAGCTTCACTAAGTTGCGAATTTGATAGTCTTGAAATTTCTTGAACTCTATCCTTTAAATTGGGGTCATTTAAATAACTAACACCATCTTTAATATCGTGACCTTCAGAAGTCGCCCAAATTTCATAACTTATTCTGTTATCAATCCGACTGTTTTCATCTATAAGTTTCCCTGGATTTATGGTATTAACCAGCAGCAATCCTAATGAAATTGCCATAACGGTCGTAAGAAGATAAATAAGCAAGGTTTTTCCGCCCATGCGCCCTAAACTAGCAGGGTCACCAATATTGGCAACACCTCCAATTATGGAAAATAACACTAATGGAACAGCAATTAATTTTAAGAGATTGATGAAAATCGTGCCAAATGGGTCTATCCAGTTTATGGTAAAATTACTCCACCCTAAAGTACTGGAAAGTAATGCCCAAACAATACCAAGAACCATTCCTATTAATATTTTCCAGTGCAGCGCTAGTTTTTTCATATGCTAAGTCTAAACGTTGAAGTATGTTGACTAAGATATTAATAATTACTGAAATCTATTTTTTAGGGTTTCATATTTTTATGAAAAAGACATCATCGTCTAAAGCAGAATCCTGCTTAGACAGGAAATCGAAGATTCGACGAAGCCAATGACAAAACAAATAATTGTTTTTATTAACTTATCAGTGAAAATAAATCATAATAAATTCTCTATATAATTTTTAAAATTATTCTCGCTTGTCATTCCTGCGTAGGCAGGAATCTATTGATAACTAAAACTAATATGTGGATTCCTGCCTGCGCAGGAATGACAAAGAAACTACTAATTATATAGTTTATTAATCAAATAAAAATCCGCCAAAACCAAAGCAGCCATGGCCTCTACAATCGGTACTGCTCTAGGCACTACACATGGGTCGTGACGACCTTTACCATGCATATCCACTACATTCCCTTGGTTATCAATCGTTTCTTGACTTTGCATGATGGTGGCTACAGGTTTGAAAGCAACATTGAAATAAATATCCATGCCGTTACTAATACCTCCTTGGATACCGCCAGATAGATTGGTTTTGGTGGTGCCATCAGCTTTAAAAATATCGTTGTGCTCGCTGCCTTTCATTTTAGAACCTTCAAAACCACTACCATATTCAAATCCTTTTACAGCGTTGATGGACAACATGGCTTTGCCTAATTCTGCATGCAGTTTATCAAAAACAGGTTCTCCTAAACCAATAGGTACATTTTTAATCACACAGCCCACAGTGCCTCCAATGGTATCACCTTCTTTACGGATTTGTTTAATTCTTTCAATCATTCTTTCCGCAGTTTCCGTATCTGGGCAACGCACGATATTTGATTCCGTTAGGGAAAAATCTATGTCGCTAAGCGGTTTTTTTAAGGCAATATCACCTACGGAAGAAACGTAAGCGTAAATTTTAACACCTTTTAAAAGTTGTTTGGCAATAGCTCCGGCCACGACTCTACACACAGTTTCGCGCGCAGAACTTCGTCCGCCACCACGATAATCACGCACACCATATTTTTTATCATACGTGTAATCGGCGTGACTTGGACGATACACATCTTTTATATGTGAGTAATCATTGGATTTCTGATTGGCATTTTCAATAATAAAACCAATAGACGTTCCTGTGGTTTTGCCTTCAAAAATTCCTGATAAAAATTTAACGGTATCTGGTTCTTTTCGTTGGGTCACGATTTCAGATTGCCCAGGTTTCCTTCTATCCAATTC